>CAYTDH010000027.1:0-20904 GCA_964436325.1 uncultured Tangfeifania sp. | reverse complement strand
GCTGATGGACATCAGGCAGGATTCCGCTAGGAATGACCAGGAAGCAGCCTGGGTTTCCAAAGCTCATTATGACTCTCTGGCCGCAAAAATACAAAATCTTGATATGGCACCGGAGGGGAGAGCAAACCTTTTCCGTTTTTTTCAAAAACTGGAAAACGATACCCTGGTGCGGATTATGCATTACGGAGATAGTCAAATTGAAGGGGACCGGATGACCGCTTTTATCCGGAATAAATTGCAGGTACGGTTCGGGGGTACAGGAATAGGTCTCAGGCCCGCTGTTCAGCCCTATGATTTTGTTTATACAGCAGAACAGCATCATTCGGGTAACTGGCAGCGATTTTCACTTTACGGTAAAAGGGATTCGCTGGTGGAGCACAATAAGTACGGGGCAATGGCGGCTTTCTCCCGTTTTGCTCCTTTGACCGCAGATTCACTTTTACTTTCTGCTTCCGAAGACCAATCTGCCAGCGTTTCCATTGTTTCTGCACCGGTTGCTTTTAAACGCTCCCGTATTTACGAAAATTTCAGACTTTTTTACGGAAATTCCCGGCAACCGGTCAGGTTCCGGCTAATGGCTGAGGGAAATGTAATCGGGGAGGATACCCTGCAGCCATCTGTCGATTATGGTATGGTGGAATTTGATTTACCCAATTCCACCAGCAGTGTTCAGCTTTTTTTTGAAGGAAAAGACAGTCCGGATATTTATGGAATTGAACTGGCTTCAAAAAAGGGAGTGGTGATGGATAATATTGCCATGCGGGGCAGTTCCGGACTTATATTTACGCAAAATCATCTCTGGCACAGCAAGAAAATGGTTGATGACCTCCGTCCTGATTTGTTTATCCTGCAATTTGGAGGGAACGTGGTTCCTTATATCGATGGGGAGAAAGCTATTGCCCGATATGGGAGATTGTTCAGGGCCCAGATACAGCGTATAAAAAGGCTCTGTCCCGAAGCCTCCATCATTGTTATTGGCCCGGGGGATATGTCGACCCGTGAAAAAGGCCGTTTTGTCACTTATCCGGCGCTACCCGCGGTTGTAAAGGTTTTAAGGGAGACAGCCCTGTCTTCGGGATGCAGTTACTGGAATATGTATGAAGCTATGGGAGGGGAAAACAGCATGCCCTCCTGGGTGAACGCCGAGCCAGAACTGGCCCGCCCCGATTATGTGCATCTTTCTACCCGGGGAGCCCGGTTAACAGGAAATATGTTTTATAATGCCCTGATTTTTGAATTCAATAAATACCTTCGGGAAAAACGAAACAAAGAACGAAATATAGAATAATTGGACTTCCTGAAACAAATAGAATGGGGGGAATACCTTCATACGGTTTTCTTTTACCAAAAGGAATCCCCGTTAATTTTTACCCGGTTTTACTTTTGGGCCTTTTTTGCCATTGTGCTGGCAGGGTATTCGCTGGTCTACAATAACCGGAACCGAACCCTTCGCGCAGGTTACCTTTTTTTTGCCAGTCTGTTTTTTTACTATAAGTCAAGTGGTTTTTTCTTTTTTATCCTTCTTTTCAGCACGTTAATTGATTTCTTTATTGGAAAAGGCATCTACGTTTCGCAGCGAAGAATGATCCGGAAAATGCTGGTCGGCCTTAGCGTTTTTATCAATCTGCTTTTGCTTTCCTATTTTAAGTATGCCTATTTCTTTGCGGAGAGTCTGAATGTTATGGTCGGAACCGATTTTCAGATGGTGAATTACCTTGCTTTATGGGCCAACGAAGCCACCGGCACGCATTTTAACGTCAATCAGATTTTATTGCCGGTTGGAATTTCTTTTTTTACCTTCCAAACCATCAGTTATGCGGTTGATGTATACCGCGGACATACCCGTCCGGTGAATAACCTCATTGATTTTGGTTTTTATGTGTCTTTCTTTCCCCAGCTTGTTGCGGGTCCTATTGTCCGGGCTTCGGGTTTTGTGAAGCAGATTTATGAAGATTACCATGTAACCCGCCGTGAATTTGGATGGGCGGTTTATATCATTCTGAAAGGATTGGTCAAGAAAATTTTTATTGGTGATTACATAGCCGTGAATTTTGTCGACCGGGTTTTTTCCGATCCCATAACCTATTCAGGGTTTGAGAACCTGATGGCCCTTTTCGGCTATTCGCTTCAGGTGTATGTGGATTTTTCGGGATACAC
This sequence comes from uncultured Tangfeifania sp., assembly GCA_964436325.1. GTDB lineage: Bacteria > Bacteroidota > Bacteroidia > Bacteroidales > Prolixibacteraceae > Tangfeifania. The sequence continues at coordinate 18,747 of CAYTDH010000027.1, read as the reverse complement.
CGATATAGCCATTGGCGTGGCTTTGCTCATGGGGTTTCGTTTGCCCCAGAATTTTAATTCTCCCTACAAGGCTAAAAATGTTGGTGAATTCTGGAAGCGGTGGCATATCTCCCTCTCCTCGTGGCTAAAAGATTACCTGTATATTCCTATTGGAGGAAACAGGGGAGGTTCGTTCTTCAGTTACTTTAGTTTGGGGATTGTGCTGGCCATTATTGTGTTGCTGGCCGGGGAACTTCTCCTTGTTATTATTCTGGGCGGGCTCATTTTTCTGGTAGCGCTTTTGTGCTGGATTTTTCCGGTCGTTAAGCGGAGTGTAGACACCAACATCAACCTTATGATGACCATGTTGCTTGGGGGCCTTTGGCACGGGGCATCGTGGCAGTTTATTATATGGGGAGGTCTGAATGGAGCAGGCCTGGTGATATATAAATTTTGGCGGAAAGTGAGCCCCTGGGAGAACAAAAACCACTGGCTGGCCAATCTATGGAAGATTACCCTTACTTTTTCCTTTATCACCTTTACCCGGATTTTTTTCCGTTCGGAATCGATGCAGGTGGTTGAGGATATGATGCATCAAATAGGTACCCGTATGGATTTATCGCTTGTTCCTGAAATTATTGTGGCCTATCACAGGGTTTTTCTCGTTATGTTGTTCGGGTTTATTACGCACTGGCTGAGCGATGGCTGGAAAGATAAAATCAGGGATGGATTCATCGCAGCACCTATGTGGCTGAAAATAGTGATTTCAGCTATTGTGGTAATCGTGGTCTATCAATCTGTTTCTGCAGAGATGCAGCCGTTTATCTATTTTCAGTTTTAAGGCTTTTTATTTCAGAAGGGTGGCAATTAAGATGCCCAGGTAATTTCCAAACGCATACCCCAGAATTCCGATGGTCAGTCCCGAGATAATCACCTCTTTGTTTTTCAATGCTCCGGCAACAGCAGGAACAAACGGAGGTGAATAGGTGAGTGCAGTTATGGCAATGATGGTTGTATCGGTATCCACTCCAAAAATTTTGGACAGTCCCACATGAATGAGCATCGAGCCAAAAACGACCCACAGGACAAACAGGAAAAGCATAATAAATTTAATTTGAAACATCTCGCTCAAATTCGACATGGAAGCAACCGAAAGCGAAAAAACCAAAATCAGGTACATTCCCAGGGGGAAGCTGCTTTTCAAGCGGTTAACAGGCTTGAAAAGGGAGGCGGCCAGTCCCAGGGTGGTAATCATCAGGATGATCGTAACCAAGCGTGCAGATTCGGGCACAAGGAAACCGACACCCCCGGCAACCGCGAAAATAATGACCGATAGTCCCAGGGCCTTCAGCCAGCTGGGAATCTCTTTTTTTGACAGGAGTTGACCGTAGTCCTCCATGTGGCTGTATTCTGCCGACATATCCTTAAACTGATCTGCTTTATGTACATCTGAGAATCGCGGAAGAAAGCTGTTGAACAGCCGCTGGGCGAAAGTCATTAAGAAGAGTAAAGCAACCGCACCTATGATGAGATCATAAGTATGGGTTAAAATGAAGGTGTCGGGGCGGACATCCAGAGCCGTGCCAATGGCTGCAAGATTTGGAGTTCCTCCGGTATAAACGCCAATAATCATTCCGGCAATTTTCCAGGAATCGGTGATATTGCCGGCAAGAAGATAATAGCCGGAAAAAATGGATGCAAGTAAGGAAACCATCGCGAGGATGAGGGATAATAATGCCCCTTTGGCCAGTTTTAACCACTTTCTTAGGTCGAGCGAAAAGAGCAATAAAGGGATCGCCAGTGGGATGGCGATGGAGATGACCATATCCTGAACGAAAGCAATCTGATTGGCCATCAGGTCGGTTTCTGTGATTTGGCCCGATTCGAAAAAGGGCATCAGTTCATCTCGGGGAAGTGCAGCTTTGTTCATCAACAATTCCCTTAGATGCGGGCTTTTGTTGGGAAAAATGCCAATGTTTCCGGTGAGCAATCCAACGGCATAGGCTAAAACCACTGCCCCTACTTTATTGAGAGCAGGAAAAATCCTGCACAGATAGATGAGCAGGGAGGGCATTAGCAAATAAAAGAGTATTAGCGAAATCGTGACCCACATACTGTTTGTTTTTGATAATTCAAAAACCCAAAAATTCACAACCGTTAAATTCGTCGGGATTGTAGTTTGCCATTCCCACATTATCATAAAAATCCTGAAACTCACCGAGGTTAAATCCGGAGTTATAGGCATGTCCCTTTACACCGCCAATTCCGGGTAATCCCAGGTAGAATTTTTCACCAGGCACCATTGCCGGGTTCATGGATCTGTTTTGAGGCAAACAATCCATAAAATAGAGGGTGTTTTGCCCGTTTGCTAAAGAGGTCAGGATCAAAAAAATGATGAGAAATGCTGCTGTTTGTTTCATGATCTGTTTCAGTTTTGTTTTTTTGTGCAGGTTTAAAGTGGAGCCCTGCAACCCCGCTCACAAATTTTTTTAAAGATACATAAAAATCATTTTTGGAGCATATTTGAAACAGCAGATATTCAGCTTTGGGGAGGGCATAAAAAAGAAAAAATGCCACGAAGGTCACTCATACACTAAGCATCACAAAAAACTGCAAATTAGAAATCTATGCTTTTTGGAAACTTTGTGCATTAGCACCCTGGTGGCAAGAAATTTTTTGGAGTGAACTTAACTATTCATTCTTAAGCACTTTTGATACAGCTTCTTTTTATTTCAACATTTTGTTTTTAAAACTTAAAGCCAAGCGAGAAAAGGACCTGATTTCTTGTAGTCTCGATATGGGCCATTTCGGGTTGGGTATAAAAGTCGGTAGGAGGTGCGGGGTATACTGAATCGTATGCATCACTGTTGGTTATGCGGTAAGCGATGTCGAAAAAGAAACCTCCGCTCCGGTATCCCAGTCCGGCCGAAAGAACATTGGTACTGGCATCGGCATTGGGTTGCGATACACCAAAAGCCGTTGAATTGTATGGAGAAGGGTACATTTCATATCCGGCACGGAGGCTAATATTGCTGGTAGCCAGCAGCTCACCTCCAATTCTCAGGTTTCCGACTGAGCGGTAAGCCTCTGCGATTTCACTGTTTTCATCGACGAAATTATAATTTCCGCCTCCGCGGCGCAGACTGGCCGTACCATAATCCACATATTCATAATCAAGACTTATCAGGCCTTTTTTTGCAATAACAAATGCACCACTCAGCGTTGCTCTCAGGGGAGTTTCCAGATCATAGTCGTAATCTGAAAGGTGATAATCCTCATAGTTTTCCATATCTCCCTCATCGTATGTAACCGAAGAATTCATCTGGGTATCGAATGCATCATGGAGATTGTAAAAAGTAGGCGTTTGCAATGAGGCTCCAATTCTGACCTGGTTAACCGGTTTGTAGATGATACCGATTTTTCCGTTGTATCCTGTTCCGTTGGTCGTCAGTTTCGAACTGAACTGCATGGAATTGAAATAGGGAATGGAGTTAGCCTCATCTTTCTCCATCAACTGTGATGATTCGTTGTAAAAAACATCAATAATCCCGATTGAAGCTCCAAGGTAGAGTTTATGGTTAAAATTCAATCCAAGTGCCAGTGAATATTCATCAATGGACCCTTCTTTTGCAGTGCTTTTTTGCTGACTTTGTCCGTAGCCTGCTTCCTCCAGGTCGTGCCAGTAAATATTGTTTTCCTCATCATAAAGGAGTAAATCGGTTTGCCAGGCCAACTCTTCGTAGTGGTCACTCCAGTTGCCGATGGTAGCGTTATCCGCAACATAATCCAGGAAAGAGCCATCCATATCAGATGCGCCTGCCAGCATAGTGGTATTAAAGTCTTTCAGCCGGTTGTAACCAATTCCCACATTGACATTCACCAGGCCCGTTTCACTATTGCTGCCTGTTTGAAGTGTGGAAACATAGCTTAAGTTGCTGAAAGAGAAATTGTATTTACTGTCTTCCATAAAATTTCCACGATAGGAGGTTTCCGCTTTTGCTTGACCAAATGCAGGGGTCAGGACAAACTCGCCTGCGCGGTAAAGTCCTAATCCTGCCGGGTTAATACTGACCGATGTAAAATCACCGCCCAGTGCCCCGAACGCATTTCCCATTGCCCCGGCACGGGCTGTTCCCTGAACCTGAAAGCCGGAATACCGTAAAGCATCGGCCAGGTCTTGTGCCTGGGTAAAAAAAGGCACAAAAATAATGACTAACAATCCTGTTATGAATTTCTTCATGGCTAATTTTTTTTCTGTTTATACTAACTTATCGGTTGTTCCTGGTATTACCTTCTCCTGCCTGAAGAGGATGACGAGGAACGGCTGCTTCCTGAACTTCTTGAGCTTCCCGTGCTGTAGCTCCTGGAACTGGAGGAACCGCTGCTGCGGTAACTTCCTGAACTTCTGCTTCTTGAAGGAGTGCTTTGATAAGTTCTGCTGGAACTGGAAGACCTTGTAGGGGCTCTGTAGCTCTTTGAGGAACTTTTCGATGTACTCTTCGTGTAGGTGGAACTCGACCGGTAAGTCCGGTTATAGCTAGATGAGGAGCTCGGTTTTGTATAGCGGGTCTTTGAGCTGCTGCTGCTTTGTTTTACCACCCGTGGTTTAGCAGTACTGCTTGAAGAAGGTTTTGTATAGCTTCTTTGGGTTGCGGTACTGCCTGGCCGCGTGTATGTTTGTGTATTTGAACGGGAAGACTGGCTGCTCACTGCTGAACTGCTGCTTCTATTATCGGTCGATCTTCTTTTTTCGGTAAGAACACGATCGGAAGTGGCCGATTTCCGGGTTACACTGTTTCTGCTGCCTGCATCCCTGACCCCCGAGCTTGAGCGGCTGCGGCGATCGCTGTGTGATCTTTCAACCTCCGACCTTACGGCATCGCCCTCACGTGCGCTTTTGGTTGAAGCAGCGGCAGAGCGGGCCGATGTTGTACCTGCTCTGGGGCCGGTGTCACGTCCAACCATAACATTGGAACGGGTAGACCTCCGTTTGCCGTAATGGTGATTTTCCGAATCGGCATACCAGCCACGGTTGTAGGAACCACCGTAATAACCGTCGTAATATCCGCCATACCAGGAATTATAATACGGATAACCCCAGGCGTAATATGGGCTATACCATGAACGATAAAAAGGGGAATATCCGTATCCATATCCACGGCTCCAGGGGGAGTACCAACTATGGCCCCAGCCCCAGTTCCATGAAAGTGACCAGGTGGGAGAGTAAAACGATGAATAATAGAACGGATCGTAGAACGGATCGGCATACCAGTCGTACCAGTAATAAGGATCATAAAATGAAGAGCGGTGAAAACGCCGGATACGATAGGCAAAATCAACCGGGTCACCATCATAGTAATTGTTGATGACGTATTTCACCTCATCGTCGTTGTAATAAACAGTGGTATCGGTGCCTTCCATGTCACTTTCATCCATACTGTAAGAAAGCGCGTCAGCGTCTTCTTCAGTGGCCCCATAAATGTAATTGCTCATGGTTTGTGAGCCTTCTTCATTTTCCTGGATATCACTGATAATCATCCGCTGAGAAGGCCTTTCGGCAACTTTCCCCCGGGGAGCTTCTTCCTCTTCCTCCACCGCAATAGGCGGCGGAACATCGCCCGGGTTGAAATAGATGTCATCCGAGTAGTTGTTGGAGACATAGGAACCCGTGCTGCATGCACCCATGATAAGTGCAACGGCTGCTAATATTAATAATCTTGATTTCATAACTCATCCTCCCAGTTTATTCAATGTCAATAATATTTGTTTTCTTTGTAAACTCTAAATCATAAATTAAAAAACAAATTTTGTACCAAATTAAAAAAAATGGCGAAAGAATTAACTCCACGTAGCGAAAATTATTCGCAATGGTACCAGGATCTGGTCATAAAAGCTGATTTGGCGGAGACTTCAGCCGTTAGGGGGGCAATGGTAATAAAACCCTACGGTTATGCAATATGGGAAAAAATGCAGGCCCAATTGGATAAAATGTTTAAGGATACAGGGCATGTCAATGCCTATTTTCCCTTATTTATTCCGAAATCTTTTTTTAGCAAGGAAGCCGACCATGTGGAAGGTTTTGCCAAAGAGTGTGCTGTGGTCACCCATTACCGTCTGAAAAACGATGAAAAGAATGGGGGAGTGATTGTTGATCCCGAGGCAAAACTTGAGGAAGAGTTGATTGTCCGGCCCACTTCTGAAACCATTATCTGGAATACTTACCGCAACTGGATTCAATCGCACCGTGATCTTCCCCTGTTAATCAACCAGTGGGCCAATGTAGTGCGCTGGGAGATGCGGACACGTCTATTTTTGCGCACTTCTGAATTTCTCTGGCAGGAAGGCCATACTGCGCACGCTACCAAACAGGAGGCCATTGACGAAACCATCACCATTATTAATGTGTACGCCCGTTTTGCGGAAGAATTTATGGGACTTCCTGTGATTAAGGGGCTGAAAACAGAAAGCGAACGTTTTGCAGGGGCACTCGATACCTACACCATTGAAGCCCTGATGCAGGATGGAAAGGCCCTGCAGTCGGGGACCTCCCATTTTCTGGGACAAAATTTTGCCAAAGCCTTCGATGTGAAATTTACCAACAAAGAGGGAAAGCAGGAATATGTCTGGGCTACCTCTTGGGGGGTTTCCACCCGCCTGATGGGTGCGCTTATTATGGCTCATTCCGACGATAACGGACTTGTGCTTCCGCCTAAGCTGGCTCCTATTCAAGTGGTTATTGTTCCTATTTATAAAAAAGCAGGGCAATTAAATGCGGTTTCCGAAAAAGCAGAAAAAATATTTGCCGCACTTAAAGAAAAAGGAATTTCTGTAAAATATGACGACAGCGATAATAAAAAGCCCGGATGGAAATTTGCCGAATATGAAATGAAAGGAGTGCCTGTAAGGCTTGCTATGGGACCGCGCGACCTGGAAAACGGAACTGTGGAAGTGGCCCGTCGCGATACCCTCGAAAAACAAGTTGTTCCTCTCGAAGGAATTTCAGATTACATTGAAAAACTGCTTCAGGATATCCAGGAGGGAATTTATAAAAAAGCCCTTGATTTCAGAACAAAAAATATTCGAAAAGTGGATGACTGGGTGGAGTTTAAAGAAGTATTGAAAACCAAAGGCGGTTTTATCTGGGCCCATTGGGATGGAACAGCAGAAACGGAGGAGAAGATTAAGGAAGAGACCAAGGCGACCATTCGTTGTCTTCCTATGGATGATGAAAAGGAGGAGGGATTATGCATCTATTCCGGTAAGCCTTCGAAACAGCGGGTGCTTTTTGCTTTGGCCTATTAAGACAAATCTCTGTGTATTAAATAAACAAAAAATGAAGGAAAATGTAACAGAACGGTTTATCCGTTATGCACGTGAATATACCACTTCCGATGCGAAAAGTAAAACATTTCCGAGTACTTCGCGTCAGACAGCATTTATGAAGAAGCTGGAAGCTGAGCTCCTTGAAGTGGGGCTTCAGGACGTGGAACGGGATGAAAATGGTTACCTTTTTGCCACCATTCCGGCCAATGATGAGGAAATGAACGGACCGGTGGCCGGGTTTATTGCCCATGTAGATACCAGTCCCGATTTTCCGGGGGAAAATGTGAAACCGCAAATTATCGAAAATTACGACGGAAATCCCATCCGGCTGAAAAACGGCGTAACCATTGACCCTGCTGAGTTTCCTGAATTGGCAGGCTATCAGGGACAGGCGATTATCACGGCCGACGGAACCACTTTGCTGGGGGCCGATGATAAAGCAGGGGTTGCTGAGATTGTCACTGCTGCTGAAATTCTGCTGAAGGATGACTCCATTAAGCATGGGAAAATCAGGATTGGTTTTACTCCTGATGAAGAAATTGGCCGGGGAGCCGACAGGTTCGATGTCCGGAAATTTGGAGCAGATTTTGCCTATACCCTCGATGGAGGGGAACTGGGAGAGCTTGAATATGAAAATTTTAATGCCGCCGGAGCTACCATTAAGGTTCAGGGACGATCGGTCCACCCCGGTTTTGCCAAGGACAAAATGGTGAATGCCTTGCTGGTAGCCCATAAAATAATATCCATGATTCCTGCCGCACAACGCCCCGAATACACCCAGGGTTATGAAGGTTTTTTCCATTTGCTTTCCCTGAATGGAAATGTGGAGAAGGCGGAGTTGGAATATATTATCCGGGACCACAACACTCAAAAATTTGAAGCGAAAAAAAAGCTCCTCAGAGAGATTATTCATCTGGTAAATCAGGAATTTGGTTATGATTTGGTCACCTATGAGATGAAAGACCAATATTACAATATGCGGCAAAAGATTGAACCTGTGATGGCTGTGGTGGAGATGGCTGAACGGGCTATGCAAATGGCCGGAGTTACCCCTGTCACCAAAGCTATTCGAGGAGGCACCGACGGGGCCAGGCTTTCTTATGAAGGATTGCCGTGTCCCAATCTTTTTGCCGGAGGACATAATTTCCACGGACCTTATGAGTTTATTCCTGTTCCATCGATGATAAAGGCGGTGGAAGTGATTCTGAATATCGCATCGCTTGCCGGGAAGAAAGATTCCCCTTAAAAGGGGCCAGGCAGGAGTATTTTTCGAAAAAAGGTTAACCAATAAAATTTAAAAACGAATGCCATGCTGACCCGGTTTAATGAATTTGTGAGCGAAAACCGGCTTTTTAATTCCGGTCAGAAAATCCTGCTGGCGGTAAGCGGGGGAATGGACAGCATGGTTTTGTGGGACCTTTTTAACCGGACCCAATTCAAATATAGCATTGTTCACTGCAATTTTCAGTTGCGTGGTGCCGATTCTGATCATGATGAGGCCTTTGTAAAACAGCAGGCAGTTATGCATGGGGTAAAACTTTTCACGAGGCATTTTGATACCGAAGAGTATGCCCGCCTTGAGGGAATATCCATAGAAATGGCTGCCCGAGAACTTCGTTACCGCTATTTTGAAAAGGTCAGGGCAGAGAATCATTTTGATTTTATTGCTACGGCTCATCATCTGGATGACGTTCTGGAGACTTTTTTTCTGAATTTATCGAGGAAGACGGGGATAAAGGGGTTAACGGGTATAAAAGAAAAGTCAGGGAAGGTTATTCGTCCGCTCCTGTTTGCAAGCCGCGATGAAATCCGGGAATATGCCCGCAAGCATTCTGTGGATTACCGCGATGACATCACCAATCATCAGGTGGTTTACCAGCGGAATTTTATACGCCACCGTATTCTCCCCCTCTTTTCAGAATTAAATCCAGCTTTCCGGAAAAACCTGATGAGCACCATTGGCAATCTGAAAGAAGCAGGGCGGGTTTATGATGCGGCTGTGGAGCAGGCAAAAGATGAAGTGATGGTTGAAGAGGAGAAAGGAAAAGCTGTCATCATAAGTAAACTCCTGGAATTGCCTTATCCGGAGGTTTTATTGCACGAAATACTATCGGAGTATAATTTTAATCCGGCCATTGCCGGACAGGTTTTTCAGAGCCTTGATACGATTTCAGGAAAGCAGTTTTTTTCCGCGACCCACCGGCTGTTGAAAGACAGGGAGAAATTGTTTTTTATGCCCCTTTCCGGGGAACAGGAACAGGTTTTTTATATTGAAACCGGAGATATTGAAATCTTTGTGCCCTTCGGGCTTTCCATCGAAAAACTTTCCCGCGAGCATTTCCAAATGGTTTCTGATCCCCACGTGGCTTGTCTTGACCAGGAAAAGCTCGAATTCCCGCTGCTTATACGAAAATGGCGGCAGGGTGATTATTTTCAGCCTTTGGGCATGACCGGGTTTAAAAAACTGAGCGACTTTTTTATCGATGAAAAAGTGCCGGTGCATGAAAAAGAGAATACCTGGCTGTTGTGCAGCGGCCGGAACATTGTATGGGTCATGGGGCGACGTATTGATAATCGCTTCAAGATTACTCCTGAAACCCGGAAGATTCTGAAAATTGAAATTGACCATTTAAAATGACCTAATTCGGTTCTTTCTGTGCAGATGGCACCCGGCGGGGGACAAGCCATATGGATCTGACCCGAAAATTAAAGAATATAAAATGATGACTGCAAATTCAAAAAGATTGCTTTTCAGCTTATTGCTGATCCTTTCGCAGGTATTAAAGTAAAAAAAGCCAGAAACCGGTTCTGAATATATTAGGTTCAGGACCGGTTTCCGGCATCTTTAAAATCTTTTTACAGCCAGATCAATAGACAATGGATTTAGGCCTGTTTTCCGGATTTTTCCCAAATTCCGGGTTGGGCTCAGGCCCCATCTGGAAGGTTAAAATGCCTCCTTCCAATATCATATCATGGGTGATGAATGTTTTTTCATAAGGTTGGCCGTTGAGTGTTGCCGACTGGATATAAATGTTTTTGGGGCTGTTGTTTTGGGCCACTATTTTAAAGTTTTTTTCTCCTGACAATTCGATTTCCGCCTCATTGAAGACCGGGCTGCCGAAAACATAGGCACCGCTGGAAGGATTTACAGGATAAAAGCCCATCGAAGAGAGTACATACCAGGCCGACATCTGCCCGCAATCTTCATTGCCAGATAATCCGTCGGGCTGATCGGTGTACATGGTGGTGCAAATTTCACGGACTTTTTCGGCGGTTTTCCACTGTTGCCCGGCATAGGCATAAAGGTAGGTTGTGTGGTGACTGGGCTCATTGCCATGGGCATACTGTCCGATTAACCCTGTGATGTCGGCAGAAGCACCTTCCACTTTGATGGGCTCAATGGAAAAGAGGCTGTCGAGTTTTGTCACAAAGGCCTCCTCACTTCCAAAAAGCGAAATCAATCCTTCCACATCCTGGGGAACCAGCCACGTGTATTGCCAGGCATTCCCTTCGCAATAATCGTCGCTACGATGCTGTGAGGCAATCGGATTAAAAGGAGAACGCCACGATTGGTCGCTCATTTTTCCTCTCATAAAACCGGTGCTTTCGTCAAAATATTTCTTATAGTATTTTGATCTTTCCCGGAATCGTTCTGCATCCTCTGTTTTGCCCATTGCCTCTGCCATGGCCGCAATCCCCCAGTCACTAATAGCATATTCCATGGCTTTTGCCACCGATTCCACTTGCGAATCAGCAGGGATGTATCCTTTTGTTTTTACAAAATCCAATCCCCGTTCATCAAGCAATGCCGAAGTTTTCATGGCTTCGAAAGCCAGTTCCGCATCAAAACCGCGAAAACCTTTTAAATATGCATCGGCGATTACAGGAACGGCAGAATAGCCCACCATGGTGTTGGTTTCATTGCCGTGAAGATGCCAGATGGGGAGTTTTCCCTGTTGCTGGTAGATATCAAGCATGGATTTAACGAAATCGTTAACCCTGTCGGGGTGCACCAGCGTGAACAGCGGATGGGCGGCCCGGTAAGTATCCCAAAGTGAAAAGGTGGTGTAGGTTTCATGGCCCGGGTCTTTGTGCACTTCTTTATCGGTGCCGCGATAATCCCCGTTGGCATCGTTAAAGAGTGAGGGAGCAATCATGGTATGGTAAAGGGCGGTGTAAAAGGTTCTTTTATCTGCCAGATTTGGGGTTTCAATCTTAATTTTTGCCAACTCACGATTCCACTGCTTTTTGGCCGCGGCTTTCACTGCTTCAAAATCCCGGTCACTGGCTTCTGCCAAAAGATTGGCTTTGGCGCCTTCAGTGCTTACCGGCGATAAGGCGGTTTTTGCCAGCAGTTCTCCGTTGCCTTCAAACCGGATGAGCGCAGTTACTTTTCCCTGCTCCTCATTGGACCTCAGGATTTCAAAGGAGCTGATTTCCTGAGAAAACTGGGTGTAAAAAAACATGCGCTGGTCGTTGGCCCAGCCCTTGGAGAGCCGGTGGCCGCGGATGGAATTCTTATCCACTTGTTGCAGCATTCCGTTAGTGAGCTGATCCCAGCCGGTGCCATATTGTAAATCGATGATCAGCCCCGGACGGTCTCCTTCATTATACTGGTATTTATGAAATCCAACCCGTTCGGTGGTTGTTAAAGCCGCGTCGATATTGTAACGCTCAATATGAACCGAGTAAAATCCGGGTTCCACTGTTTCGCGCTCATGGGAATATTTTGATTTCCAATTGAATGCACTGTCTCTATTGACTTCCGGATTATAATCATCCGAAACCGGCATGAATACAATATCACCCAAATCACCGATTCCTGTTCCGCTAAGCTGGGTGTGCGCAAATCCAATCAGGATGGAATCGGAATAGTGGTACCCGGAACTCCAGTCCCATCCCTGCGTTTCATTGTTGGGGCCCAGTTGAACCATGCCAAAAGGAACATTGGCTCCCACGAAAACGTGTCCGTGGTAATCACTCCCGATATAAGGATCCACAAATAGGGTATAATCGGGTTCTGCCTGCTTTTCATTTTGGCATGATAGGGAAAAGAGGAGAGTTGATGCGAAAATAATTGCTAATATTTTTTTCATTTTTTACTACCTTAATTAAAAATTTTTACAAAACTAAGTAAAAATAATTTTTATTGTTTGAAAGGTAAACAAAAAAAGGGAGTATATCCCTTCCGCATCTCTGATTTCATTCAGGTGCAGCATTGGAACAGACTCCCTTTTTCCCCCGCAGGTTGGAGAATTTTACAATTCGCGGATTTTAATGTTTCGGAACCAAACCGGATAACCGTGGTCCTGGAGACCGATGTATCCTTCTTTGGAAATTCCTTCCGTAAAGCCCGGGAAATTTTTGAATTTGCTGTTTTGCACGAGCTCATCCCATTCGGGAGTCCACAAAGTATAGGAAACCACTTCTGTTCCGTTTTGAGTATGGGTTACTTTTCCGTCCTTAACCCTGACAACAATCGTATTCCATTCTCCGTAAGGGTTTACTGTTTCGGGGTCAGCGGCGAGCATATCGTACAGCGATCCGGCCAGATGGCTGGCTATTTTGTTGTCGGTGGCATTTTCGTTGTCCAGTACCTGAATTTCAGGAGCAGCATAATAAATAGGTTTTCCGGGAACTTCGCGGATGTTGTAAAAAATACCTGAATTGGCCATCTTGCTGGCTTTCCAGTCAATGGAAAGTTCAAAGTTTTTAAATTTTTTGTCGCCGAAGAGGATATCTCCACCCGAACCATGTCCCGGTTCCTTGCCCTCTCCAATTAAAACTTTCATGGCATCATCTTCGATGATCCAGTTTTCGGGCATCGCATCCCCGTTGCATTGCCTCCATCCGTCAAAATTTTTCCCGTTAAAGAGCAACTCCCAGCCCTCCTTTTTTTCTTTTCGGGTAAGTTTATTCACTTTTTGCGCATAAGAAGAAGCCGATGTAACAATGGCCAGTGACAGTAGTACTGCCGAGAAAATGTTTTTTGTCATAATAAATTTTTTTCATGCTCCTGAGGAGCGATTTTTAAAGCGATGTTTTAAATTTTTGTGATAACAAATATAATAATTTCCCCCCGATTTATTTCCCTTTTCTCCATCGCCGGGAGCTTGTTTTTATTGGATAAACCCCATGGCTGACCGCTTTTACATCTTCGATGGAATAAAACGCCTTGGGGTTGGTGGTTTTTACAATATTCTCCACTTTATTGATTTCGTAGCGTTTAATAATACTGTAGATGATGCTGACACTATCATTGCTTCCCTTTGCCTCATGATAGGTGATGCCGTAACCTGCTTCTTTGAGGTTTGTTATGAGTTGGTCGGCTTTTTTACGGGTAATGATTTGGATTTTGACAATTCCTACGGCCAGTTTTTCTTCGATCTTTAAACCGATGAAGTTGCCGGCAGCAAATCCTCCGGCATAAGCAACATAGCCCAGCCAGTTTTCCAGGTTTTCGAATATTTTTGTCATGGCCAGCAACCATACAAAAATTTCCACAAACCCCAGCAGCGGGGCCCATGCTTTATGGCCCTTCGAAATCATAACGATACGCATGGTTCCCAGGGTTACATCGGTTATACGTGCCATGAAAATGAGAAAGGGAAGCAGGAAATAGGTGAAGAATGTGCTGTCGTAAAAGGTTTCCAGGAAGATCATGGTTTATGGTATTTAATTTAGAATTCCGAAGTAAAATGGAAACGGATGTTTTTGAATTCATCCTGTGCCATTTGTAAAATAAACGACGAATCGGCCATAAATACATCGCGTCCCCATTTGTCTTTGGCCATTTTTTGGTGTTTGCGTTTTTTAAATTCCCTGAGCTCTTCGGGGTTGTCCGATTCAATCCAACAGGCTTTGTACATGGACAGCGGTTCAAAACGGCATTTGGCGCCGTATTCATGCTCCAGCCTGAATTGGATAACTTCAAACTGCAGTTGCCCCACGGTTCCCACAATTTTACGCCCGTTGAACTGGTTGGTGAACAACTGGGCGACCCCTTCATCAGTCAGGTGATCAATTCCCTTGTTCAGTTGTTTTGATTTCATTGGATCGGCATTCTCAATGTAGCGGAAAAGTTCCGGAGAAAAGCTGGGCAATCCTTTGAAATGAATATTTTCTCCGTCGGTAATGGTATCCCCAATGATAAAACTCCCATTATCGGGGACCCCTATAATATCGCCCGGATATGCTTTTTCAACAATTTCCTTTTGTTCGGCCATAAAGGCGGTAGGACTGGAAATTCTTATGTTTTTGCCCAAACGGGTATGGGTATAAACTTTATTGCGTTCGAACTGGCCGGAACATATTTTGGCAAAGGCAATCCTGCTCCGGTGATTGGGATCAATATTGGCATGAATTTTAAAAACGAACCCTGAAAATTTTTCTTCATCAGGATTTACCCGGCGTTCTTCCGCCAGGGAGGGTTGAGGAACCGGGGCAATTTTAAGAAAAGCTTCCAGCAATTCATGGACTCCAAAATTGTATAAGGCGCTTCCGAAAAAGACCGGTGCCAGATCTCCTGCAAGGTATTCAGACGAGGAAAATTCAGGATAAACCCCTTCTACCAACTCCAGTTCTTCACGAAGGATGCCGGCATCGTCGCCAATGTGGTTTTCCAGGTCCGGATTTGAGATGTCTTCAAAGTGAATTCCCTCTTCAATATCCTGGATGTTTGGGTCAAACAACTTCAGTCCTTTGTTGAAAATGTTATAAACGCCCTTGAAATCGGGACCACTGTTTATGGGCCAGCTCAGCGGGCATACGTTGACTTTCAATTGATCTTCAATTTCGTCGAGCAGTGAAAAGGAATCGAGCGCCGGGCGGTCCATTTTGTTGATGAAGACAATAACCGGTGTTTTGCGCATGCGGCAAACGTTCATCAGTTTTTCCGTTTGGGGTTCCACCCCTTTGGCTGCATCGATTACAATAATTACACTGTCCACTGCTGTCAGGGTGCGAAAAGTATCTTCCTGAAAATCCTGGTGACCGGGCGTGTCCAGGATGTTTACCTTGTAACCGTTGTATTCAAAGCCCATCACCGAAGTCGCCACAGAAATACCGCGTTGCCGTTCAATTTCCATAAAGTCGGAAGTAGCTCCTTTTTTAATTTTGTTGCTTTTCACTGCTCCCGCCACATGAATAGCCCCTCCAAATAACAGCAATTTTTCAGTGAGTGTGGTTTTTCCGGCATCCGGATGACTTACAATTCCAAAAGTCCGCCTGCGTTTTATCTCTTCCTGTAGGGTCATTTTTTTTCTTTTGTTTTATTGGCAAAAGTAACAAAGAAGTTGAAAGAATAAAGTTCCTGTTCTATGTTGGAAGGGGCAGATTTAACGTTGATCAGCCATTTCCCTTTATGACCAGGGGCTGCAATTTTCTGACCGCTTATTTTCTCCGTTAGGTTACCGCGTTTCACGAATCGCTTTTCGTAATGCTTTGGAAACATATCTCCAGTATTTTTGATGAAAACGGACACTTTCCCGGCCAAGGCGCTCGTGGTAAGTTGCGGGGGTGTCGGAGGGATGGAATTTCCATGGTTTGCCTTCTTCATAAAGTGCCGGTACTTCTGGATGGAACTGAACAGCAAATACATGCGGAAACTCTTGGTGGGCAATGGCTTCTATTATTTTTCCGTCGGAGGAAGTTGCCGTAATCACTAATCTCTGTCCCAATTTTTCTATAGCCTGATGATGACTGCTGTAAATATTGGGCATCCGGTTCTTTTTTATTCTGACCTTTTTGCCAAAAAAAGGATGAGTTGTAAAAAGAATGGGATGGAAATTAATTCCCATCAACTGGTCATCATCGCTGATTCTTTGCCAGTAGTTGCAATGGAGGTTGAGGGAACTTGTTTTTAAGGCTGCTTCAGGAGTTTGGGCCTGGTATAGTTCAGAAGGGATATCCTGGATTAGGGTTCCGCCTGTGGCCACGTTCATGGTTTGCATTCCCAGGCAGAATCCGGTGATAAAGAAGGCGGGTTTTTGATGTAAAAAAGCGGTGAAATTATTATTCCGCGATCCTCCCAGTAAATGAAAAAGGAAAGTTGTTTCGAAATAGTGCCGGTGGGGATCCGTTACTACCGCACGGCTGTTTTTTTCCTGGTAAACCACCGGGGGAATATCAGGACCTCCAAAAAAGAAAATGCCGGAGGAGTGGTTAAAAATCGTTTTCAATTCAGCCGTGCATGAATTCTTTTCAAAAAGGGTGCCCGGTTCCAGTTCTCCCCTGACCTCATGCAGGAAAAAATGTTGAATGTCACTTGTGTCAATAAATGTCCGGGAGTGCCCAAAGTCATATTTTTGATCTTCGAAATAAACCCCGACAAATTGTATTTCCCCGGACTTTAGTTTCAGTAACCGTTCTTTCAGGAGAAAGTTGATGGTTTTCAGGTTCTTTACCGTGGGGTTGGTTAAAACAACGATGGGTTTGTTAAAATCGTCATTCTCCCTGAAAAAATCCTGAGCGGACAGATTAAGGGTAAAACCAATGATTAACCAGAAAAAGAAGGCTCGTTTCATCATGGAAGATTTAAATATTCGCTACCACATATACGGTTTGTGAACCAATTTGCAGCAATTTTGCCATTATTCCTGTAAAAATGGGATATTTCTTTGAAATAATGAAATGATTTGTTTACCATACCCCGTAAACTTTATACATTTGTGAAAATAATTTATAAATAACAAAGATGAATTTAAATTTAAAAACGCCTACTATTATTGCGATTGTTGTTGTCGTTCTCCTCCTTTTACTTTTTGGCGGACGCATGTTTTTAATTATCGAAGCGGGTGAGCGGGGAGTGATTTTCCGGCCGTATACCACCGGGCTCGACAAAGAAAACATTTATGGTGAGGGATTTCACATCATTGCTCCCTGGAATAAAATGTATGTTTACAATGTGCGGGAACAGCAGCGCGATGAACCCATGGATGTGCTTGATAGAAACGGACTGTCGATCAATATGGATATAACCGTTCGTTTTAACCCAATTTACCATGATATTGGCCATCTTTATCAACAGTTTGGCACGAATTATATCAATGTTCTTGTTATTCCCGAAGTCCGGTCCACCGTGCGCCAGGTAGCAGGCCGGTATTCGGCGGAGGAAATTTATTCCACCAAACGTTCTGAGGTGGAACAAGCTATCAAAGATGAGACCCGGGAAGTTCTGGATGAAAATTACATTGACATGCGTGCTTTACTTATCCGTTCCATCAATCTGCCTGATCAAATTAAGGAGGCCATTGAAAACAAACTGAAGCAGGAGCAGGAAGCCCTGGCTTATCAATTCAGGTTACAGCGCGAAGAATCAGAAGCGGAACGACGCCGGATTGAGGCGGAAGGGATTGCTGCTTTCAACCGCATTATCGATGAAAGTCTTACCGATGATATCCTGAAGCAAAGGGGTATAGAAGCCACCATCGATTTGGCCGAATCACCCAACGCTAAAGTCGTGGTGATTGGCAGCGGTAAAGATGGACTGCCTCTTATTTTAGGAAATAATTAATCATTACATAAAAAAAAGGCTGGCATGATTTCCGGCCTTTTTTTTGATGCAATTCTTATGAGGAAAATTACGAATCCGTTTGGTCCGATGGCTCAACGAGGCGAGTACAATTGTTTTGGTTGTTCTCCTGCCAACGAAATAGGGCTGCACCTTGAGTTCTGGGAAGATGAAGAAGGGCTGATTGCCCGGTGGAATCCCCAAAAATGGTTCGAGGGCTGGAAAGGTGTTTTGCATGGAGGAATACAGGCCACCCTCCTGGATGAGATGGCGGCCTGGGTGGTTTTCATTAAACTCAAAACGGCCGGGGTTACTTCAGAGCTGAATGTAACCTATCAGAAACCTGTTTTTAACTCCAAGGGAGAAATTACCGTTAAAGGCAGGCTCATGACCATTGAAAAGCGCCTGGCACATATCGAATGTACCCTGCTGGACGGCGACAATGAACCTTGCGCCACAGGTAAGATATCCTATTTTTTCTTTCCTGAGAAAATTGCCCGGGTGAAATATCATTATCCCGGTATAGAAGCATTCATTCCGGAGGGGTAATCCGGGTGGTTTTTTATGAATTAAACATCGGTGTCTTCATCTTCTTCGAAGTTATTGTGCTTGTTTAGTGAGTAATCAATCAGGTCTTCATCCTCAAATTCATCGTAAATAGAAAGTTTCCGTTTGGAGCCTTTTTCCCGTTTTGCAGGATGTTTTTTGGATTTTCTCTCGAAGTTATCCACTTCTGTGAAATTTTTTTTGTTTACTTTCCGTTTCATTTTACAGTGTACATTCAAAAAAATATAACAATTTACTTGTCCTGTTTACAGAGGCAAATTAGAAAAAAAAATAAATACAAAAAAACATTACAGTCTCAATTTTAACCTCTTTTTCAAGAAAAAAATGAATTCATATTTAAAAAACGGGTTATTATCTAAAAATATTCA
>CAYTDH010000026.1:0-21096 GCA_964436325.1 uncultured Tangfeifania sp. | reverse complement strand
CCCCTCAACACCCCCCACCACCAACTCCTAAACCACTAAACGAATAAACCATAAAACCAATCAATTGGATTTTTCAAAATTATCAACGAGCATCGAGGTAATTTCCAGCAGATTTTCCTTCCAGTCTGGATTTAGCGGCCACATTTCAATTATTTCCCCATCTATTTCTTCGGCAAATACGCGGGCCTGCTCCCGGTCAAGGTCACTCTGTATATAAATCACACGGATACCCTCTTCCCGGGCCATTTTTGCCAGTCCTGCCATCCGTTGTGGTGTGGGCTCTTTACCTCCCGGTTCCAGTGAGTACTGAACAAGGCCGTATTCACGGGCATAATACGAAAGACTGGGATGAAACATGATAAACCGGCGCCCTTTATAATCTTTAAGGGCGTTGGCAATACTGGCATCCAACTGGTCAATTTCCTCGGCAAACTGACGGTAATTTTCCTGGTAATCACTTTTCTTTTCAGGATTCAGCCGGGAAAGCTCCTTAACGATACGGGCAGACATCTGCTTTACCAGCGTTGGAGACATCCAGATATGCGGATTAACACCAACAGAGGTCCGTTCCTTCTTAAACGGCAAATTTTCATCCCTTATCAGTTCCAGCCCTTCCGAAAGATTCACAACCTTCATTTCGGTGTTTGCCTGACTGATTTTTTCCTTCCATGAATATTCAAATCCAATGTAACCAATCCGGAACCAAATTTCAGAACGGGTGATATCGATTAACTGAGAAGGCAATAACGTAAAATCTGCCGGACTGGCTCCGGGGGCAAGCAACACATTGATTTTAAAGTCATCGCCTGCAATCTTTTCAATAAACGTTTTTTGAGGTAATATACTCACCGTAATTACCTCTTTATCGCCCTTGTTTCTATTCGCATTAAAATGACATGAATAAAGAAAAGTGCCTGCTATTATCGCTGAAATAATGATTGATCGTTTCATCTTTTTGCCATTTGATTTTCAAAATTAAATAAACTTTTGTTTATTTTGTATTTATTTTAAATAAGATTAAATAAAAAAAACATGCCCGGAATTTTTGCTTCAACGCTTACCCTTTCATTAATGATCACTGCTTTTGTGCTTTTCATGATGGTCGTTATCGAATACATAAATGTCCAAAGCCGTAATGTTTGGGCACAAAAATTAAAAAAATCTCCTTTCATGCAAATTATTATTGCAGCTTTTCTCGGAATTACTCCGGGCTGCATGGGGGCTTTTACGGTAGTTTCACTTTACACACACCGTATGATGGGATTGGCCGGGCTCATTCAACATGATTGCGGTGCTGGTGAAATTGATACCCGAATCGGGCCCTCACCTGCTGCTGGCCACGCTTTTCTCCCAAAGTCTAATCCCCCTTTAGTATCCTGCTAACCAATTCCATCGTCCAGGACGGACATGGAAAGTTGCCCCTGCTGGCAGAATCCCGGAAAGATTTCTTTAAAGTCAAAGCAATAAACATGGGCATCGGATTAGAAATTGGACTCATTTTTCTTGGTCTGGTTTTTTAAACCCAAATAAAAAATTCACCGCTCAAAATTTGGAATCATTATAAACATTTGTTTAATTTTGCATAGATAAAAAACACAGGAAATGGAAATGCCGGTTATCATCTATGGAGCTCCTGTTTTACGAAAAAGATCGCTGGAAGTTGATCGTAAATTCGATTCCTCCACCTTAGCGGCCAACATGTTTGAGACCCTTAAAAAGCAGAGTGGAATCGGTTTGGCCGCCCCGCAGGTGGGGTTGTTGAAAAATTTTTTCATCATCGACACCCTCCCTCTTAAGGATCAAAAGATTGAGCCCCTGGAGAAGGCTTTCATCAATCCGGAAATTATTCGAACAGGCGAAACAGAGGGATATTACAGCGAAGGATGCCTCAGCATTCCTGGAATTTTCGAGGAGGTAAAACGCCCCGAAAAGATCGAAGTCCGTTACAGGGACATTCACTTCAACCCGGTAGAGGAGGTTCTGGATGGGATTGCAGCACGCATATTCCAGCATGAATACGACCATTTACAGGGAATGCTGTTCATCGATCGTTTACCAACCCTTCGAAAAAAAATGTTACGCAGGAGACTGGAAAAAATACGAACAAATAAAAACCATTAAAAAGGGGAAATGCCAAAACTGAATGGAACCGGCCCCGAAGGAAAAGGGCCAAAAACAGGAAGAGGCCTCGGAGAATGCAGAAAGAACAGCTTCGAGGAATTATGGAGAAAGCTGGGAAAAGGACTGGGGAAAAGACGCAAGTCAGGCGGAGGAACAGGAATGGGAAAACGGATCAAGTACGATCAATAAGGAATATTTCCTCACCTTTCATCATCCCACAAGCCTGTTCCGGCATTGATTTGCCGGAAAGAAAAGACGTTGATTTGTTTTATTTTAAAAAATCAAAAGGTAAATTTGCTTACATTCAATAACTAAAAAGTAAGCGTCATGAATAACCTTTTGGATGAAAATGCTCCTCAAACACCTCAGGCCCCTCCCCCCAACTATCTGGTATGGGGCATCCTGACCACTGTTTTATGTTGTCTTCCCTTTGGAATTGTGTCCATCGTTTTTGCAGCCCAGGTCAATTCAAAATGGGCCGGCGGAGATTACGAAGGGGCGCGGCAGGCCAGTAAAAATGCCAAAATATGGGCTTGGGTGGCTTTCGGCGCGGCTTTGGCCGCTATACTCCTCTGGTTTGTGGTTGCCGTAATCATAGGAGTTGCCGGACTTGGACTGGAGGCCCTCGAATCGATCACCGTCTGAGAAATGAAGAAAATTTTCCAGGCAGGGCTGCTGATTATTATTGCGGGACTGGCAGCCCTCTTTTTTTTTCTTGACCCCGACAAAAATGCATTATTCCCCCGGTGTCCGTTCAATGCATTAACTGGCTTTTTCTGCCCGGGGTGTGGCTCACAAAGAGCCATTCATGAGTTGCTGCACTTCAATTTCGCCGGAGTGGCAGCCAACAATTTCCTTTTCCTTCCTGCAGTTATTGCCGTCGCATACCATTATGTGCGGCCCTTTTTGAATAAAATGTTCGGTTGGAACCTGTATAATCTGTTTTACTGGAAGCATACCCCATGGATCATTCTCAGCTCTATCCTCCTTTTCTGGCTTTTGCGTAACCTGCCCGTCCATCCTTTTTCTTTTTTGGCTCCCGGTTAACGAGTGTTCACCCAAAATTTTTGGGCATTATGAGAAAATGAAACGACCATGAATTTTTATTCTTCAAATTCAACAACAAAAAGGATTAAAAATCATCGGGAGTTCCATCAAATACCTTTAAAAATTAACAATTATAATGAGATGAAAGATGAAATTTACCTGTCATGGTAACGAATCGGGGCAACAAATACCCCTGTCTCCAATCTCTCCGGAGAAGAGAAAATCCCACCTTTTCGGGAAGAATTAGGGTGGCCTTTAACCCGCGGCCTCAACCCGATTGGATTAAAAAGAATAAACCTGAACAAACCCTCAGGGAGCTTCGCACCCTAAGGGATTTTCCCGCCCGCAGGTCCAATTATCGCGAAAGCAGTGAATAAATGACACCAGAGTGCAGTTTCACGGTTGTACTTTCATAGAAGAATGACTACCATTGCCCCTGAACGTTCAGGGAGAAACGTCAACAGCGCCAACAGAAGGGCGTACCTCAAAGCAACTGTTTGAATCTTTTTGTTCATAGAAATAATTTTTTGAGTCAAGACCATCAACCATCAAAACCCTCAACTCTTTGAATGATGGATTCGTCCCTGCAGTTCTCAAGCATCTGCAGGCTGTTGAGCCGAAGCAAGGGATGCTTGAGCTCAGGGGCAATCTCAGCAAGTGGAACCAACACAAATAACCGTTGATGAAGTCGGGGGTGAGGAATGACCAACTCGTTGGTCTCCATGAAAATATCATCAAAATACAAAATATCAATATCCATCTCCCGGGAGGTGTATTTCCCGGCTTCCCGCTTTCGGTTAAAAAGGCTTTCCATATGATGAATGCGCGGAAGCAGCTCTTCCGGCAAAAAAAAGGTTTTTACCAACACCACCTGGTTCCAGAAATTTTCTTCGGCATGAAAACCCCAGGGCGGACTTTCATAAACTGCGGATTTTTTTTGAATGGGCCCCAGTTCTTTCTCAATTCGTGCGTATGTTTTTAAGAAATTTGTTCGCTTGTCTCCAATATTCCCCCCGATTTCCAAATAAACCTGGTGCATTGTTCTATTAAATTGTAATGATTGACGTATTTTTGATACCAATAATTTTAAGCATAAAGGTAAAGAAAACATTGAAAGGAATGAGGCCAAAAGGATGTAATCTGTCAGGAGCGATTTTCCTTTTGAATTCTTCTTTTTGCTGAAGTTTTAGAAGTGCAGTAAAAAATTAAGGTAAAACAAGAATAAAAACAGTAAAAATGAAAGAATTTTTTAAGTACGTATTTGCAACGATTGTAGGGGTAATCGTTGTTTCAGTAGTGGGTTCACTGCTCTTTTTCATGGTGATTGGCATCATCGTATCTTCTGCAGAAAAGCAAGTAAAGGTGAAAAACAACACGATGCTTGTTTTAAACCTGGATCGTCAGATTGTTGACCGCGCGCCCAATGATCCGTTTCAAGACATCGAGATTCCGGGAATGCAGCAAATAAAATCCATTGGGCTAGATGACATCCAAAAATCGCTTGAAAAGGCGGTAAAAGATGACCGCATCAAAGGGGTTTACCTCAAACTCTCCATGACCAATGGAGGCATGGCGTCGGTAGAAGAGATCCGGAATTACCTCATGGCCTTTAAAGACAGTTGCGATAAGCCCGTCTATGCCTATGGCGACAACCTCGATCAAAAAGCCTATTATCTGGCCACTGTGGCCGATCAGATTGTGGTGAATCCCATGGGCATTGTTGATTTCCGTGGTCTGGGGGGCGAACAGATGTTTTTCACCCGGGCCCTGGAAAAAATTGGGGTTGACATGCAGATTGTGCGACACGGAAAATTCAAGGCTGCCGTTGAACCTTTCATGCTCGAAGAGATGAGCGAAGAAAACCGCGAACAAACCATGGGTTACATGAACAGCTTATGGGATCACATGGTGGAAGGCATTTCAGAAATGCGCAATATTCCGGTGAACCGGTTGAATGAACTTGCTGATGAAGTGCAAACCCTTCGAAAAGCTCCTGAACTCAAAGAGACAGGGCTCATCGACGCATCCAAATACAAGGACGAGGTGCTTGATGACCTCAGGGAAATTGCAGGAATTGAAGGAACCAAAGGAGTTCCAATCGTCAGCGCTTCCGATTATGCCGGCATCCAGTTAAAAGATGACAACAAACCATTCAGCCGGAATAAGGTAGCCGTTATCTATGCCAGTGGAGACATCGGGGTGTCGATGGGCGGCGAGGCCATCATCGGAGACAAGCTGGGCCGGGAAATCCGGAAAGTGAGACAGGACAGCACCTACAAAGCTGTGGTTTTAAGAGTTAACTCCCCCGGTGGCAGTGTCTTCGATTCAGAAGTGATTTGGCGCGAGGTGAAACTTACCGCTGAAGAAAAAACCATGGTGGTCTCATTTGGTGATGTGGCAGCCTCGGGAGGCTATTACATTGCCTGTCCTGCCGATAAAATTGTAGCTCACCCCAACACCATAACAGGTTCCATTGGGGTATTCGGAATTATTCCCAATTTCGGGGAACTGCTTAAAGATAAAATCGGTATTTCCACCGATGTGGTCAAAACAAATGAGCATGCTGATTTTATGTCGTTAACCCGCCCCATGACCGATTATGAGCGGATGCTGATGCAAAACAACATTGAAGAGGTTTATGACACATTTATTTCCCATGTGGCCGAGGGACGTAACATGTCTAAAGAGGCGGTGGATGACATTGGCCAGGGACGGGTCTGGAGTGGCGAAAATGCCAAAGAGATCGGACTGGTCGATGAATACGGAGGAGTCATGGAAGCCATCCAACTGGCCGCTGAAATGGAAGGCCTCGAAAACTACCGGACGGTTTCACTGCCGCATCAGCCCGACCCTTTTGAAGAAATATTCAAAACCGGTCCCGACAGAATCCGGACCTGGATCATGAAAAAAGAACTGGGTGAAAAATACCCCTATTTTGAATACATGAAAAAAGCAGCCACAATGAACGGCGTTTATGCCCGCCTGCCTTACGATATCATTGTACAGTAAATCTCACTCCGAATTCCCAAATAAAACGGAGAAAGGGTTGCCATGAGGCAGCCCTTTTTTGGTTGAATTGAGATTGTGAGTAGTGAGATTGTGAGACAGGAGGGGAATGAGATGATTGAAAGAACAAAATGCTTTGAACAATCTTGCATTGAATAAGCTGGCAGAGTGAACAAGTTCAGCCGAAGGGAGACTTGTCAGGGTCCGTAGGTCCTGACAATGTCGATTGGGGAAGATGGGGAGATGGTGAGTAGTAAGATTATGAGACAGGAAGGGGATGAAAGCAAAGAAAAAAAATAGGGTTGCCGATCGGCAGCCCTATTTTTTCCGAGCGAGAAACGGGACTCGAACCCGCGACCCCGACCTTGGCAAGGTCGTGCTCTACCAACTGAGCTATTCTCGCTTTCGGTACCCGGAGCGGGACTTGAACCCGCACGGCAGACGGTGTATCGATATTAACATATGTTCGCATAACTCTATTTCAGGTACTACTAAGTAAAACATCTTAAAACTCGCTTATGGTAGTACATAGAAGACTTCGTGGAACCACAGTTTACCTCTATTTCAACTACAACAAAAAGGAATTTTGGATAAGTACCGGTATCCGTGTAAATACCCAGAATAGGGGCAAAAATAGCAAAAAAATCTTACAAAAAATCTTACAACTTTATAAGGAAAAATTAGAGGCTATGGAATTTGACATTCAGCGCCTTATAGTTCAGCTCGAAGTTCAGAATATTCCTGTAACACGCGAAAAAATCTTACAAAAAATCAGAGGAGAGGAGGAAAACAGTGAAAAACGAGATATCGTGGACCTTTTTGACGACTACTTAAAAGAGCGAAGTTCAAAGATTCGCCATGTGACTTACAAGAAAATAAAGCAGACCAGGGAAAAACTCCGCCGGTGGCAGATTTTTGAATGCCGAAAGATAGACACCCCGAATTTTGACAAAAAAGATTTCGTGAAGTTTTCTCAGTGGCTCCAGAGGTATGAGGATTTGGGAGACAATACCATCGCAGTTCATTGCGGAGTGCTCAAGAACTTTCTCCGCCACTCTTACCCGGGTAAGCGGTTTGACTTTATCAAGTTCCGGGAGATTTATGTGGACGTTATCTACCTGTACCCCGAAGAACTTAAAGTCCTGCAGGAAGCTACCCTGAAAGGATACCTTGATAAGACCAGGGATTTATTTCTCATAGGATGCTATACGGGGCTACGGTATGCCGATTACGAAAAAGTGAATTAC
This sequence comes from uncultured Tangfeifania sp., assembly GCA_964436325.1. Classification (GTDB taxonomy): domain Bacteria; phylum Bacteroidota; class Bacteroidia; order Bacteroidales; family Prolixibacteraceae; genus Tangfeifania. The sequence continues at coordinate 13,675 of CAYTDH010000026.1, read as the reverse complement.
CATAAAGGAAGAGGCAATGTGATGGAGATTATACAGAGAAAAACCGGAAGACCCGCATATCCTCCGTTTACCTCAAAGCTGGAAGTGATTATGGCAAAATACAACGGAAAAGTCCCGATAATTTCCAATCAGAATTTTAATGTGTATCTGAAAGCACTTTTCCGGATGCTCGATTTGGAGCGTGAGGTTATTATCCACAAGCGAAGAAACGGACAACAGCTCGAATACATATATCCGTTATGGGATGTGATTTCTTCCCATGTAGCTCGAAAAACTTTTATTATGACCCTATTGACATCGAAAGTGGACCAGAAGCTTGTGATGGAAGGAAATGAGCGGGCATAAAGACTATACTTCCTTTAAACATTATGTGACATTAAGTGAGGACCATCTTTCCCAGGCTGCCATGGCTATTGATAAAAATAATTTGTTTTATCCCAAAGCAAAGAAAGAATAATAATCTCTTTTCTTGTGCTGGTTATCAAAACATGAACCTTTGCCTTACTCCAGACACGGGTAGGAGGAATAAGGTATTCAACAGGTTGAATAGAAATCTTAGATGATTTTTATATCTTCCTGGAAATGAAATCTTTTTTATCCCAGCCTGGAAACTTTTGTAGAAAAGTCAGGGTAATTAAACGAGGAATACGTAGAAAAGTCAAGGTAATTTTTAATATTTACACCTTATAAATCATCCTTTTAGTCCAGGATATCTCCTTTTCAAGCCTCTTCATTTCCTCACGTGTTTTCGCTTTACTATTATCGTCATAAATATCAAGAAGTTGATTTAAGTATTCTTCAAAAGAGCTTCTTGCATTATTGGATTGTCCAAGCCTTAAATAAGTTATTCCCTTCTGTTTATCGATATATGCGTTCGGTTCGATTTTTAAAGATTCTGCTTTGAGCAAATAATCAAGGGCAAGGTTGTTGCTTTTGTCATTGTTATATAATACTCTTGTCACTAAAGCTTTAAGAATAAAATCATCTTCTGTTGCTATTCCTGCATCAATATTTTTATCGACCAGTTTCTCACATTCAGTAAAATGTTTCTTTTGATACTCTATCCCTGCATTATGAGTATTTACGAAGGATATTAATTTCTGATAATCATTGTCGTAAAAAACGCTTGCATCGGCTTCTAACTGTGAAAGTCTTGATTCCATTGATGGATGGGAATGAGAGTGCTTTAGCGCATCATAGTTTCCATTCCTGTAATAATAATTTCCTATTTTTGTTAAAGCTGTTACATAAGCTTCCGGTTTTTTATTCAAAAATGTCATCACATCAAAAGCAGCTTCGTCAGCTTGAAATTCTTGCATGTTACTGTATTGCATTCCGAATCGTTCAACCATTGAAGCTGCAATATTGGAGGAAATTGCTGCTGTGGCATATGTGAGATCTCCAAAAACATGATAGTCGTTATTAGCTGCCATATATGCATCTGCAACACCGGCTGCAACTGTAGCTAATCCAGCCCAAAATTCTGCCCTTTTTGCTCTCTTTTCAGCCATCAGTATATTATTTAAATGATGGTCTCCTACAAAGTGGGCTATTTCGTGACTGAGAACTCCAATTAATTCTTCTTCACTATCAATTATAGAAAGCAATCCTGTTGTAAGAATTATTGTTCCATTTGGTAAGGAATATGCATTTGGGTTACTATCGTTTATCAAAAGAAGGTTTAAATTCCCAGGACGCTTATCATTAAATCCCCCTGGGTGTATTTTAAATATTAAACCCTGTATGTAGTCTTCAAGATACTCATCATGATATATTAAATTATTCTGGTCTAAAAGATTAATATAATCAATTGCCTCTTCATCGAGTTCACCCCTTAAATCATAGCGAATACCGTTTTCAGCCAGGGTTTGGATTACCCCATTATCAATTAAAAACTTATCCCAGAATTCTTTCTTATTTTCCGGGTCTGAAAATAAAACATCCTTTACTTCTTTCATGTCCATTGAATAATGGTCATCATTGTATTCAATGACAAATTCAGAGGAATAAGATTGCCCATATATGGGATCATTATCGGTAGAAGACCTCCATGAAATAAAACTAATTTTCTCTCCTTCTTCAATTTTAACGCGCTCTTGTTCTGACAAAGTTAGGACAGTTAATTTCTTATTTGCTATTCCTTTACATGTCAATTTAGAGGGTTGCCCAACTGAAACGGATACAATCAATGAACAAACGGCAAAAATCAATACGTGTGCTTTCATACTTTTTTTATGGATTTTGGTTTCTAATGAATATTTGTGGTTACAGTTAATAGTATAAAACTATTAAATTCTAACTGAAAAATATAATTATAAAAAAATTTTTTCAGACCTGCGTGTACTCCCCCCACCTTATTAAAACCTCCCCTCTACCTTGCGCCGCAACCGATAAGGCGGGGTGATAGATAGTAAAATTTAAATTTAAAAGTATGCCAAGAAAAAAATTAGTGGATGCAAAAGACATCAAAATTTTGAACATCATGAGAACAGATGGAAGGATTCCCTCAAAAGAGCTTTCGCAACAAATTGAATTAAGTGAGGCGGCAACCCATGTAAGGCTGCAAAACCTTTTAAAACGTGAAATTATTACCGAAGTTAACTCAAAAATCAATTACAGTTTTATGGATTTGAATTTTGAAGCACTGGTAATATTCAAAATTTTGCCCGAAGAACATTTTAATCTGATTGAAGAGGTTGAAAAGAAACACCAGGGAGCCCTTACCTGGTATCTACTGAATCCTCGTCAACTTGCATTGGGGAGCCTTCAAACTGCCATGGCGGTTATGGTGTTTAAAAGTGAAAAACATCTCCTAAACTTGATGTATGAGCTTGTTTCAAAGAGTCAGATAATCACTGGTATCGAATACTATGAGGTTATCGAAGAGAGTTCCGGGACGTTTACTATCCCATAGCGGTCCGCAGGGAGGGAGTTTTTGCTCCCTCCTTTTTATCTTTGTAATACCCCTCGAGGTCAATAAAAATTTTAATCCGCCGTTTTACAAGCCAATGAAATTTTATTTATTTAAATTATTCTTAATTCATAACCAACAGGTAGATTGAATAAAACTATTCATATTGTATTTTTACTACTGACTTAAGGCAAATAGTTTTTTAATCGGGGAAAGGGGAAATACTAACCCGCTAAAATTCACTGTTATGAAAAGAAATGAATTGATGTTTAAATGTAACAATTTTGGAAAATCTTTTCCAGAGAATTGAGGAGTTTAAAAAAACCAAATATTGTTTAACATTGAGTTTTTTAAGTTCTTGCATGAATATTGGAAATCCCACGGTTAACCACCAGAAACAACATTCTAATAATCAGATTATTTTATTGAACAAACTTAGAAAATCTTAGCTCATCATTTTTATTTAGATTCCTTTTAATTAAACTCCGGTTCTGAAGATTATTCCGCATAAACATTTTTAAGTTTTATGTTTGCCTTTTTGTTAGAGTTATGAGAAAAAATACTATTGATTTAACAGGCAAAAAGTATTTCCGTGGGAAATTACCTCCAGGAAGAATTCATAAGCGTTACACGGGCATCGGTGCAACCACTGCCGAGATTCGGAATAAAAAGCGCAACTCCATTATTGTGATGCCAACAAAATCATTGGCAGCAACAAAAGCAATTTCGGAGGATATTATGTATGTAGGTAGCACTTTCCCAGGTGTGACACCTAAGTCTTCAAAAGACATATTAAAAAAATTGAAGAAGAAGAAAAAAGAGTTGATTAAAATAGCTGTGGTGGCTGACAGCTTTGTGAAACTCTTTGATGAAATAGGGGAAGAACTGGAAAAAGATGAGCATAACTTTTTCCTGATGTTCGACGAAATCGATTCTTTCCAGTCGGAGTCTAACTATCGACCGAAACTGGAAGAGTGCATCGATATCTATTTTAAATTTCGCAAGCCGGAGAACCGGTGTATGATATCCGCAACACTACAACATTCTAATGATCAAGAAATAGAAGGGCAGAAATTGACAGAATTCATTAAAAATGATGTCAATCCCATCGCGCTGGAGGTTGTAAATTGTCAACATGAAATTATTGTATCCACCGCCAAACTTGTCAAGGAAAAATATGATAACCTTCAGAAGAAAGACAAAATCCTGGTGGCATATAACCGAATCGACAATATTAAATTGGTAATAAGTCTGTTGGAATCATTCGGAATTGACAAAAGAGAAATTAAGATTCTGGCTGGTGAAGGCAGCAAAGGAAAACTTAAAGGAGATGAACAAGGAGAACTTCAAGAAAATAAGCTTCCGTCAAAAATCAACTTCATTACTGCAGCATATTTCGTTGGTGTGGATATCAAAGAAAATACGCACACATTGGTTGTAGCAGATACAGAAATTTATTATACGACGCCAACAAAAGCCAAAATCATTCAGATACTTGGCAGAACACGTGGAAAATTAAGATCAGCTACTTTGTTACTGCAATTTCGTCCTGAAAGGCACCAGCCTATAAATGAATATGAATCTTTAATTGAAGGTGAAATTATAAGAAGCCTTAAAAGTTACAAGTGCATCACAAAATATACCTCCCAATATCCGGACAGTCAATTGCTTCAAAGACAAGTCGAGGGTTTTGCTGAAGCCTCGGCTATCGATGGCGTAAAATTACTTAGGAAGGTAGATGTTGGATATAAAAAAGCGAGATTGGCAGTGGACTTTCTCGTGTACAATCAAGAAGCCTGGAATACTCTATATAGAGATAAAACAAGCTTGCTAAAAAAGTTAAAAAATGAATTTCAGGTTAATTATCAGGAAGACAATACTGAACCCACACCAAAAGAGCAGGAAACCATACAGCGCAGACAAAATCTCAGTCAGGAAGAAAAAATAGACAACAGTCTTGCTATTCTTAGATTGCTAAAGGTTAAATACCAAATTGGCATCACACGTCCTTCATCTGAGACACTATTCGATAAAACACTGGCAGATATTATATTAAAAATTAAGTATAAGAATCTGGACATTCAAAATGCTTACCGGAGGCTCAAGGTAATTGCAGTGGATCAAGACTTAAAAGCATTAAAAAAACTGCATAAAAAAGTAAAGTTATTAAATCTCAATCAGAGTCATCCGTTCTGGGTTGGTTTTTACAATCATTTCGAAATAGGAAAAGTTTATTGTAAGAAAGAGGTGGAATGGAAACTTCAACAAATTGAATTGAAAGTCCAGGATCCTTCAATAATTTCTCAAAATGAAATTAATACTACTCGCAAGGCAATAACCTTCCTTGGAAATATTGTAAAAAAGATTAATACAACAAAATATCAGTTTGATGACCCCAATAATACTCTTTACAAGAAACAAGTAAGAGGGTATAAAATAAAAGAGATTTTAACCCTCGATTCAGCTTTTAATTAAAGTGCTGCCAGACAACATATTGAACAATACATATTTTGTGTATGGACACTTTGCTTTGTATAAAAGAAAGCAAAATGTCCATCTTTGGCTTATAGCTTTTTTAAACTGATCCCCAAAAGAGCTTAAAAATTTCCTTTATCTTTTATTTACTTCTTTCCTCAGAAACACTAAATTTGAACATCGCGATGAATATACCAAAGCAACATAAAAATTACTTTTCAGAAACCTCAGCAACGGGAGGGCTGTTTCATCGTGAAATTAACGCACTTTTACCTTCATTACTTTCTCCGGACAGTGAGGCAGAATTAGCCCGGGAGGTGAAGGAAAATAACCTTCTTCGGATAAATGCGCAAACTACCCGTTCAAAAGTAGTGAGTGATATTAAGCGAAGAATTGTTGCCGCTTTTGAAGGGTTTTGGGAGGTATACACCTCTTCATCTGAAAAGCAACAAGCCTTGATGTTGTTCTTCCTGATTTTGAAAAGCAAGCCATTGTTTAACGACTTTCATTTTGAGGTCACTCTCCCGGCATGGAAAGGAAGCACCCGTGAATTTGAGACCTACAACTACCAAATGAAAATTGATGAAATTGGAAACGAACATGAGAATGTGCGTAAATACACCGAATCTACCCGCGAGCAGATATTAAAAATATACCGAAGGATGCTAAAAGAAGCAGGGCTTTTAAAGGACAACAAATTCATCAAGCCCAACCCGGGGAAAGAGTTTTTCTATCCTTTCATCGAGAATGGAGAACTATGGTTCCTGGAAGCTTGCTTCTTGAGTCAAAACGAACGAGAAAAAATAATGAACGAATACAAGCTGAACAGACCATGACCATCTCCGAATTATACGAATTGTTGTGTGACGAATCTTTTCAGGACCCAAGTACCGGGAAACTTTTCTCCTCCGCTTATATGTATGTATATAAACCTGAGAAGGAATACTACATACGCCGGGAAATTGCCAGCATGAAGGAACGGCTCGTGCGACCAAATACCTTTATAAATGTGCTTGTTATTAACCTGTTTGAAGAGTTCAGGGAATTTCTGGAAAGCCGAGCTTTCGGCAAGCAGAACCTGTTAGAGGTGTTACTTGAAAGAGAACCTTCAGAACCGGGTAAGGTGCTGCAGGCATTAAAGCGGGAAGCCAACAACAAGGATTTCTTTGCCTGGGTGCATGATAAGATTACAGAGCATTTGAGCATAGCAGATGATTATAAAAAGTCATACGTTTTCACCCACGGCTTTGGCGAGATTTACCCTTACCTTCGTCCAAGCAAGTTTCTCAGCAATTTTGAAAAATATTATTTAACAGGTAATTACAAAATCATCATGTTTTACCCGGGTAGTGCAAAAGAGTATTACAGCCTGTTTAACCTGTTGAATGACGAAAATCCATACAGAGCAATCAAATTAATAAATCCTGAAGACCAGGAAATAGCAAACCAAAGATAAACCGATATGAAGCTATCCCGGATTTACGAACGTAAAATCGACCGTACTATCGACTCTGCGGTGACTGTTAGCAACAGAAATGCCGACACCATTGACACTGAAATCAAGGAGTATGTTTTTACCAACGAGCTCACAGAGAAGCTGTACAGTTTTCTTGACAACGTCCTCCACCGGAAATCAAACCGCACCGGCATCTGGATAAACGGGTACTACGGTTCCGGTAAGTCGCATTTCATTAAATACATCGATTATTGTCTTTCATCCGCAACGGGCAACGATGCCTTTGAACATTTTATCGATGCAGCAAAGGAAAACGGTGCTGACTTTTCAGAGGCAACACCTTCAAATATAGCCAACCTGAAAACGCATATCGATAAAAATGAGATTCGGACTATCACCTTCAATGTGGAGGATGAAACGGATGATGGCAGTGGTGAACGTCTTACCCGTATCTTCATTAATATGCTAAACCGTCACAGGGGATATAACTCGGACAATATTCCGCTTGCTATTCTTCTGGAAAAAGAACTGGACAAACAAGGGGTGTTCGAAGAATTTCAGAAAGTGCTGAAGGATGAACACGGTTTTATCTGGAAAGGCAATGAACAGAACTATGCCGGATTTGCTCTTGAAACCGTGCTGGAAGCTGCTAAAAAGGTTGCACCGGGCATCGATACAAAGTCACTTTATAACCGTATTAATGACGCTGAGACTTACAAAGTGGGCATCAAGACGACCCTTATTCCTGAGTTGAAGGAATACCTGAAAGGCACCGATAAGAATTTCAGGCTGGTGTTTCTGGTCGATGAAATTTCCCAGTACATCGGTAAGAACAAGGAAGTCCTTCTCAACTTTCAGAATATTATAGAACGGGTGAGTGAGGATCTGGACAACAAGGTCTGGATTGCCTGCACCGCACAGCAAACGCTTGACGATGTAGCCCAGGGAGTTGGTAGTGACGATGTAAAAGACGAATTCGGTAAAATCCTGGGACGATTCCCGGCAGAGTTCCGCGTGTCACTTGAAAGCTCCGACCCGGCTTACATCACCCAGAAACGTATTCTCGATAAGAATGCTGATGGAAGAATAGCCGTGGAGTCGCTCTACCGCAAAAACGAAGATGCCATTGAGAACCAGTTTAAAATGCACCACGACCTATACAAGGGGTACAGCTCGGAGGATGACTTCGTGCTTTCTTATCCTTTTGTGCCGTACCAGTTTCAGCTTATTGCAGATGTATTCGATGCTTTTCAATCGTTGCAATTCGTTATCAAAGAGGTGAAGAATAACGAACGCTCGGTGCTTGGCATTACGCACTTTACAGCCAAGCAACTTGCAAACGAAGAAGTGGGGTACATCGTGCCGTTCGATGCGTTTTTTAACAATCAGTTCAATACCAACCTGACACACCGGGGAAGGAAAGCCATCAGTGCGGGATTGGAACTTCCGTATATTAAAAACAATGATTTTGCTGCGAGGGTATTGAAAACATTGTTCATGATATCCAACCTCACAGAAAGTGTCCGGCAAACTTTCCCCTCTACTGTAGATAACCTGACGCTGCTTCTGATGACAGGCATCGATGAAAACAAGCTCCAGCTTCAAAAGCAAATACAGGAAGCACTCACAAAACTGATGGATGAAAGCATCATCCGCGAGGAGAACGGTAGCTATTACTTCTTCAACGAGGATGAGATGGATGTGAAGATGCAAATCCAGAATACCCACCTCAATTACGAAGACCGACTGGATATGTTCGACAGCCTTCTGCGCCCGTTGATGGTGGTGAGTCGAAAAGTCCATTTTGGGCACAGCGATTTTCAGGTATGTTACAAAGTAGATGATAAAGAAATCCTTCGCAATGGCGATGTAACAGTCAAAGTACTGCTCATGGAAAACTCCAGGGCAGAGGACAAAGTGTTCGGAAATCCGGATGATACGCTGCTCCTTTGCGCTAATGAGTGGTTCAGGAGCAATGAAGAACTTCAAAAGGAGTTTGAACTGTTTACAAAAACGGAGAAATACCTGCGGCACAACGGCGACAGCGCCCAGGGAACGCGGGAGAAAACATTGAACAACTTCCGTAGCCGTAACGCCTCCCTGAAAGATAAAATAGTTGAACGACTGAACAGGAGATTCCCGGAAACACGATTTGTTTCAGGTCAGCAGATAATCGACCCGTCGGAAATCAACGGAACAAAGCCGTCGGAACGTTTTGCCAATATTCTGCACAGGCACCTGAAAAACGTTTATAAGTACAATCAAATGGCGGAGGGCTATGTCTCCAACGCCAACGATTTAAAAAAGAAAGTGCCGTTTATTAAATCACAACAGTTAACGGACAACTCACTCACAACTGCTGAAAACAGGGTAAATGACCACATTACAACCCATGGAAATGCAATGCCGGTTTCCGACCTCATACGGGAATTTACAAAGGCACCCTACGGATGGAGAGACATTCAGGTCATTCATATTGTTGTAATGCTGCACAAGAAAAAGGTACGGGAATTTGAATACCGCGGACAGCCCAGGTATCCGCTGGAGCAGTTTGCAAGCAAGGCACTCATATCTTCTGAACGGGAAGTGCTGGTTGTGAAGCAGGGCGAAGCTATCCCCGCTGAAATGATTGAATCTGCCCGCAACGCATTCAGGGAAATTTTTAATAATGAGCCTTCAGCCAGAACAGATGGTAACGAGTTGTATGAAGCGCTTCACAAAGAGGTAGTGAATTTTAAACAAAACACCTCGGAACAGGCGGAGAGCTATTTGCAGTATCCGTTTCGCAAAGTCTTCCACGACTTCCATACCCGGCTCGAAGAGTTGGTCAATATCCGCGACCCCAAGCGTTTCTTTGAGGCGCTGACAAAGGATACTGACGGTTTAAAAGAAGCCAGCGACCAGTGCAAGCAGCTTGATGGTTTCCTGGGAAGGGCATTGCCTGAGTACCGGAAAATTCAAAAGTTCCTTGAACTAAATACAGACAACCTCTCTTCGCTTAACACCGAAAACGGGGATAAAATTAAATGGTTAAAAGAATTTTTCGAGAAGGAGGACCCGTCTGCTGATTTCCGTACAGCACGAAAAACTTTTTCCGAATTGAACGGAGCCATTAACCAGTTGCTGAAATCGCTGCACGAAGAAGCTGTAAAAACGTACAACGAGGTATTCGACAGCCTGGAGGCAGAGGCAAACAAAAATAATGTTCCGTTAGCAACTATTGCTACCCGGTCGCACAAAATGGAAAGTCTGAAAAGGCTCAACAGCATATCTTCACTCCGTTTAGCCATTAAAGATGCCGGGGATTTTAAATCCCAGCAACTGGATGAAATTTTAAAAGAAGCGAACCATCAGCAGGGCAACGATAAAGCAGAAGAGCCTCCGGTACATTACAAACCCGGCGGGAACAATAAATTTTCCATCATCTCCAACCAGCAGGAGTTAAACGAATATCTTACCGAGGTACGAAGCGAAATGGAAAAAATACTGAAAGAGAACAAAAAAATCATCCTGGAATAAAACAGCTTATATGAGAGGTATGCCTCACTTTAATACAACTTTTTGCAAAATTTACCCTCACCTTGATACATCTTTTTGTGAAAATTACCCTCACTTTGATACAACTTTTCGTATTTTTAACCCTCACTTTAATACAAGCGATTAAATGTTTAAACGGGAAATATTAAAAGAATTAATAAAGTGGAAAGAGAAAAAGTTCCGAAAGCCTCTCGTTATAAGGGGTGCCCGGCAAGTAGGAAAAACTACTGCCATAAACATGTTTTCGGAAGAGTTTGACCAATACATCTACCTTAATCTTGAAAAAGAAGAAGAAAGACAAATTTTCGAACAAAACTATCCTTTTCCTGATTTGATTACCAATCTGTTCATCTTTGCAGGAAAAAAGAGAAATGGTGGCACAACCCTTATTTTTATCGATGAAATTCAGAACTCTCCGAAAGCAATAGCCCTTCTCAGGTATTTTTATGAGGAGGCGGGTGACCTGTTCGTAATAACAGCAGGTTCACTTTTAGAGAGCATAATGGACCGTAAAATTTCCTTCCCTGTGGGCAGGGTGGAATACATGGCAATTCATCCCTGTTCCTTTAAGGAATTCCTGAATGCCACCAACAACGAATTGTTAGCCGCAGAGCTTGAAAAAACTGAAGTCCCGGCTTTTTTGCATAACCAGTTTACTGCGCTGTTTAAAAAGTATGCCACCATTGGCGGAATGCCCGAAGTACTGAAACTTTATGCAGACGGAACCGATATTTCTTCTCTCGGTTCGGTTTACGACAGTTTGATTTATTCTTTTTCCGAGGATGTGGAAAAATATGCCGTTTCTTCGGCACAGGCTGATTATATCAGGCACATTATTGACTATGCATTTGCGGAGGGAGGAACCAAGATTACATTTGAAAAATTCGGAAATTCGGCGTACCGTTCAAGAGAGATGAGAGAAGCGTTTCGTGCCCTTGAAAAAACAATGTTGATACGAATGGTTTACCCCAGTACAACGGTGGAAGTGCCCGCCTCACCTTCGCTGAAACGGAAACCCCGGCTTCATGTGTTAGATACCGGGTTAATAAATCATGCACGGGGGTTGATGGGCGAGCTTGTTTTTAACGAAAATATAGGCGATACACACAGGGGGATTATTGCCGAGCATATTGTAGGTCAGGAATTGCTTGCATCTAATTATTCAATCAGTAATAAACTAAATTTCTGGGTACGCGACAAAAAGGAATCAAGTGCAGAGGTAGATTATATTTTACCCTGGAAGGGAAAACTGATTCCCATTGAAGTAAAATCAGGTAGTATTGGTAAGTTGAAGTCGCTGCACCAGTTTATGGACCAGACACCCCACAATATCGCAATGAGAGTTTACCAAGGCGAATACCTGGTGCAACAAGCCAAAACCTTTGCAGGCAAAGAGTTCACCCTCCTCAACCTGCCTTTTTACCTAGTACACCGAATTGAACAGGAACTTGATAAAATATCATAGATGGCTGAAACAATACCTAAATATAACGGACCTGTAGCAGTACTTGATTTTCTTGGTTTTAAACAATTTGTTGAAGGGAACAATTTACAGCAAGTAATCAATGCCTATGGTCATGAGTTGACAGCCGCAGCACATACTCAAAAAGTGCTTAAAGAGAATATTCAATTTATGGTGTATTCTGATACCATTGCTATGAGATTGGTGAATCAAACAGACGAAGGATTTTTAAATTTCATAAAAGCTTTGCAATTAATAGCTGGTGGATTTTTTATAAAATTGACTGTTCCTGAATTAATTCCAATTCCCTTACGTGGTGCCATCGCAATAGGAGAATACTCCTGGTATAATGGAGATATAACTACAGAGTTTGATAACAGACCTCCATTGACGGCGTATAGTGTAAATTTCATTGTCGGGCAAGCAATTATTGATGCTCATGAACTTGAGAAAAAACAGCAATGGATAGGCATTTCCATGAATGAAGTGACAGCTAACATAGCCAGGGAAAAATTCCCGGAAGCCTGGAAAACTATTCATGAGGAAGCTTATATGGTGAAATATGATATCCCCTCAATGCCAACACCAGTATCAGGCTATGTAGTTAATCCAACGGTAAGACCAGTTTTTTCAAAGACTTTAGAACTGTTTTTGAATAATTGCGAAGCAATTTTTATAAATGAAAAAGAAGAGTATAAAACAAAGCTGAAGTATTTCAATACTATGAAATTGATAGATAATATCCACTTAAATGATAATATATGTCCCCGCTATATCGATAAAGAAGGAGTAAGAAAAAGAGCTTCGCAAATCGAAATTGATAAAACGAAATACCACGAACTAATAAAATATTTTGAAGAACATCAGGATGCATGGAAAGATTCTGAATGACCACCTCCAAAAGTCCCCTTCAGGGATTTAAGGGGTGAACCCGAAACCTGAAACTTGAAACACGAAACTGAATTATGAACACCAGCAAACTAAAAACATTCGCACAGCAATCCCGGCGCATCCTCATGGAAGGCGTAAAACAGAAACTCCGCTACTGGGGATTTAACCAAAATGGAGAAGTGATTGATGAGCTTCAGGAAGTATCCGGAGGTGTAATTATAAAGCGTAAAAATAACGAAAATTTGCAGGCTGAAGACTTCGGTGTTCTTGATGATCCCACTATATTGCCAAAATGGAAAGCCCTGCAATCGTCCATCCGCAGACATGGTGTGGAAGCCACCATTGAAGAAGCGGCTTATACCTGGTTTAACCGGCTGATGGCAATCCGCATCCTCAGCAAAAACGGGTACGACCCAGCCCAGCTGGAATACGAAGGCGATGGTTCACACCTGCCCGTTATCCTTGCGAAAGCACGCCGCGGAATGACTGCTTACCTCACCAAAGAAGAACAGGAGCGGCTGCAGGTGTTCCTTACCGATTACAGCCAGGAGACCAAAGCTTTTGCTATCCTCATTACCGGCTACTGCCACAGCCACAAACTACTGAACCGGGTATTCGGAAGGCTCAACGATTTTACCGAACTGTTACTGCCTGATAACATCCTTGCTGAAAAAGGATTCATTCATCTGCTGAACACCACCGATGCCATTGCAGAGGATGATTACAAAGAGGTGGAACTCATTGGCTGGCTTTACCAGTTCTACATCTCCGAGAAAAAAGACGAGGTGTTCAAAGGCTTTAAAAAGAACAAAAAAGCCGAAGCCGAAGACATTCCCGCCGCCACCCAGATATTTACACCCAACTGGATTGTAAAATATATGGTGCAAAACACAGCCGGTCGCATCTGGCTCGACCACCATCCCGACAGTGCCCTTCGCGACAA
>CAYTDH010000025.1:0-21125 GCA_964436325.1 uncultured Tangfeifania sp. | reverse complement strand
CAAAACTAAAGAGAATCCCCGAAAAAATAAAGCTTTTTTAACCTTTTGATTCCAAGCAATTTAAAACAAAACACCCATCAAAAACCATTATTTGGCACAGGCTTTGCATTTTATCAGGCAAATACCGGTATTACAGGCGCCAGAAAAAAACAGGTTTATTGATGAATTAAAATTTGAACGTCATGAAAGCAATAAAAATAAAACTGCTTGGAATGGTACTTGTCCTGACAGCAGTTACCGCACCGACCATTTCTGGCACAGCTCAACGCCGATCAAGCCAGAGCCGGACTGAAAGACCCCGGGTTGAAAGAGAGGAAAAAAGCCGAAAAAACCTCATCCGGGAAAAAAGTACCTTCAAAGATTACGATAAAAGAAGAAAAAGTGTGGAACCGTCAAAACGGCGCATTCAAAAAAATCCACGGAATGAGGCACCGAATCGGACATACCGCTCGAGCCGGTCCCCGAGCCAGGAAAAAAGACCTTCCCGTATTACCCGAAACCGGTCTGAAAATCAACAAAACCCTTCCCGGGTGAAATCAGCGGAACCCCAACGTCCCTCAAGAGCTTCCCGGTATACAAAAAATGCAGATTCCCGGAGAAGAACACCGGAGACTTACGATGTAAACAGAAACCGCTCCCCGAAAACGCAGATAAATGAAAGGAAAACCAACCGGTCATCCACCATCGGGCCCCGCCCTTCCGGAGAAAGAAGGTCAGTCAGAGAACCGGGAACTTACTCCAACCGGGAAAACCATTCACGGAACCGGCAAATTTACAGGCTTGAAAAAAACGATAAACGTTACAAAACCGCCAAAAACTACAAAGGGAGCAATATACACTGGAGCCGAAGGGCAGCACCCGGACGTGAACATTACAGCAGACACAACAAGAAATATTACAGCCATTTCAATTACCGGAAATACAAACACTGGGATCGCAGATGGCAAAGATACCGCTGGAACCTCAATAGCTGGAGAGAGTATTATGCCAGTTACCATCCCTATTCCTTCCGGTTTCACAAACATTACGTTTACCATCCGGAATTTGGCCATATAATTCGCAAATTTAGCTACAGACCCGTATTTTTCATCCATAACCATCAACGGTATTACAGCTACAATGGCCATTTTTTCAGGTATTTCCGCGGAATTGGTTATATCCTTGTGGATATGCCTTACGGTATCGTTTTTGAACACTTGCCTGTGGAATATGAAAGGGTGTACATTAACGGATACCTCTACTTCAGAACAGGAAACCTCTTTTTTGAGATGACTCCGGATGGATTCCGGCTGGTGCATTATCCAGAACGGTATTTTGCTTATGACGATGACTTTTACCACGGAGGCATTTATTATGACTAGACAAATTTTAATGACACAAAAAAAAGAATTCAAAAAGTAAAACTGCCTCTCCGGGCAGTTTTGTTTTCATTACAAACATTTTATTTCCGCAGCAATTTATCTCATGAAAACAAAGGAATACAAACCGAGTCAAATTTGTTAGGAAAAAAAAGGCAAAACGTCACTTGCAAGCAACCAATTTTTCTATTTTTATAAAACCAAACGGTACAGAATGAAATCAAAATTTAAACGAGACCAGATTCCGGCAGATCAGGCAAAGAACTGGGAAAAAAGCCTGGAGGAAGAATTGACTTTTAATTTGAAAATCCCCCCCCTGTTTATGCAAAAAGAGACCTACCTTAAACTGGCCGGTGAAAACGACAACAGGGTCCGGATTTACCTGGGTATTGAACCCAAAAAAAAAGAGGGAAAATATGTTTTATGCGCCTACGCGGTTTCTGCATTCCTGCTGGGCAGTGGCGATGTTTTCAGAGATTATGAGAATCCGGTCTTTAAACTTGATAAGAAAAATCAAGACCAATCTTCCTTAACAGATGAAGTTCTCCAAAACATCGGGCGTTACCGCGAATGGAGAATGGGAAAACTCGATGCCGGCGATGAGGGAGCCCGTTTCCGGAAGTATATCTATCCCAACTCCTATTTAATGAGCAAATATGAACTTCAGGAAATCCTGATATCACAAGATAAAAAAGAAGCCCGGATAGCTTTCGGAATTTCAAAAACCATGAACGCAATGGTTTATCAAAAACAGAATAAAGAGAACACCTTGGATATGGAAACGGAGGTTTTTGATTTCAGTGCTCCTTGTCCTCCCAATTGCGATGAGTCCAGCATTTTTAATTCAAGTGATAATGGCGGTGGTTAAATTTCTTTTCACGATTATTCTTTTTCCCCTGATTGCGGGTATTCTCCGTTTCAAATATTTCTCCAGGGGAATGAAATGGCTTTTCTATTTTGTAGTTTTAGGATCAATTACTGAAACCACTGTTATGGTGGATAAATCTTTTCTAACCATTTTCCCCAACTCGATGCCCATCGGTCATCTTTATATCGCCCTTTCTCTTTTTTTTGCCGGAATGTTCTATTTACATGTTTTAAAAGATTTTGTAAAGCCAAAAACAATTTGGAGTGTACTTATCATTTTTGAGGTTTTTGCTTTGGTAAACGTCCTTTTTATTCAAAGCCCGGAAAATTATCCAAGCGTTTCAGGTTCTTTGAGTGCGCTGATTCTCGTGGTGTTTGCCGTCCTGCTTTTTGCTAAAATCATGAACGAAGGAAAAATAAAAACATTAAGCCAGGAACCTGTGATTTGGATTAATTCTGCAATCTTACTTTATTACACCAGCAGCTTCTTTTATCATATCCTTTTCAATATCCTTATTGACCAATCTTACGAATTCCTCAGCCTGGCAAGCGATTTTTATAAACTCTTCAACGTGATTTTCTATACTCTCGTGGGCATTGGTTTTTTAAAAACAAAACCTGGGAAACAATTGACATAAAAAAAAACTACCACAAATTTTTGTGATAGTTTAAAAGCGTCTCGTCTCCTTTTTTAAAGGTCCTAATCTCTGGGTTTGTACCGGAGAATATTTAATCTTTATTATTTATATTCTCCCATCGTATTTTTAATGCCTTAAAGCAATTTTGTTCTTTAAAATTGATACTACAAATGAAAAAAAATACCGGCATTTCATTGCTATTTCAAGAACGTAAAAGGAGGGTTGATTTTACTGATAATCCCATTCCAATTTACTGACAAGCCTGGTTGAAAAATATGAGGTCCTTTATTGGGGGAAGTGAATGACAAAAAAAAAGGCAGGAACATCAAATTTGCTCCTGCCCTCTCCTTAACCTGAATTATTCATAAATTTTAAATAATATGAATAAAGTTCATCCGCCGGTTGGCGGGAGAATAATTCCTGAATTATTCGGGTTAGAGATTTCAAAAATTTATTTCATGGGATATTTTTTAAAAATATCTCCTGAATTCATCAAAATGTCGATATACTGAGCACGCTGATAAGTGAAGGGATCCTTCATGTTTTTCCGTGCCAGCTTTCCTCTGAAATCATCGAGTGTTTTATAGTCTTTTTTATCCATCCAGGCATTCAGTTCAGAGAGAATCTGAGCAACAACCGAAGGCTTATTTTTATAAATAGCACTAACCATCTGAACAGTATCTGCCCCTGCAAGAATCATTTTAATGACATCGTCTGAACTGTAAATACCCCGGCTTACGCAAATCGATCCGTCCAGATTTCCATAAAGAAGCCCTGCAAAACGGAGCGCAACCATATGGTCTTTGGGGTTACTCAACTCCCACGGATAAAAAAATGTTTCGTTCTCAATATCAATTTCCGGCTGAAAAAACCTGTTGAAAAGAACATACGCATCGGCACCAGCTTCATCCACTTTTTTAATAAAATTCAACGGATTGGAATAAAACAGGCTGATTTTAACACTAACAGGAATCTTTACCGCTTTTTTTACCGCTTTTACAATTTGCACTTGTTTCTCTTCTATCGATTCGCCTGTAACCTCAAAATACCCGGGAACGGCGTAAAGATTAATTTCTATTCCGTCAACCCCGGTTTTTTCAAGTTCCTTTGCATATTCCACCCAGGTTGGCTCATAAAGGGCATTCAAACTGGCGAACACAGGCACATTAACCTGCTTCTTTAACTTCTCAACTTTGTAGAGGTGCTCTTTGGGCCCGGCATGCTCAATATTTGGAAAAAGCCGCTCCATTTCAGCATTCCGGTACTCATATTCGGTAAGCTCCTCAGAAAGCTGCAAGTCTTCGAGCTGTATTTGTTCCTCGAACAAAGATCGGTAAACAATGGCTCCGATACCAGCTTCTTCAAGTTCACTGATCGTGTCAGGTTTTTCGACTAAGTTACAAGCGCCAAGGATAAGTGGGTTTTTAAGTTCCACTCCCATGTAGGTTGTTGAAAGATTTGCCATATCAATTGATTTTTTTGTTGTTTTTACAATTCTCTAAATTAGTAACTAAATATAGAAATATTTTGTTCAACATTGATTCCAAATTCATATAATTTTGCTGCTTCAGCAAGAAAAGCATGCCTTTACAATTTTAAAATTTGAATTTAATTAAAAAACGCCAATTTTCAAACCACAAAAAAAACCATCTGCCCTCCGACAGATGGTTTTTTAGTGAATAATAAATGCATTTCTCTACAGCAGGCTTATCGTTACGGTCAATCCGGCCATTACAACGGAAACCATTGTCATAAGCTTGATAAGAATATTCAGGGAAGGCCCTGACGTATCCTTAAATGGATCACCCACGGTGTCACCAACAACGGCTGCTTTGTGGGCTTCTCCGCCTTTGCCGCCATATTCTCCTTTTTCAATATACTTTTTGGCATTATCCCATGCACCTCCTGCATTATTCATAAACACAGCAAGGGTAAACCCGGTTGTTAAACCCCCGGCCAGAAGACCAACAACTCCTGCAACTCCCATAGCAGCACCCACAATAACAGGAACTGCAATTGCAACAACGGAAGGAAGCATCATCTCTCTTTGGGCCCCTTTGGTGGAAATCTCAACACACTTGGCATATTCAGGTTTGGTCTCACCTTCCAAAATTCCTTTAATGGTACGGAACTGGCGGCGGACTTCATCGACCATAGCACCGGCAGCACGACCAACCGCTTTCATGGTCAGAGCACTAAACAGGAAAGCCATCATAGCTCCAATAAAAAGTCCTCCCAGGAAAAGGGGATTGAAGAGTGTAATATCATAAGCAGCGGAAAATTGTTTCACCGAGGCAGTTGAAATTTTAATCACCTCAACTCCCTCTTCAACGGCCGGAACAACATCACTGTAAAAAACGTAACCTCCTTTGGTAACAAATCCCTCACCGGTTTTGGCTACTTTGTCAAACCACAATCTGACCTCTTCCATGTAAGCAGAAATCAGCGCCATGGCTGTAAGCGCAGCCGAACCAATGGCAAAGCCCTTCCCTGTTGCAGCAGTGGTATTTCCTAACATATCAAGGGCATCGGTGCGTTCACGGACCTGCGGATCCAACTCCGACATTTCAGCATTTCCCCCGGCATTGTCAGCAATAGGACCGAAAGCATCGGTAGCAAGCGTAATCCCTAAAGTAGAAAGCATTCCTACGGCGGCAAAACCAATACCGTAAACCCCCATGGCGAAGTGTTCTGCTCCTCCGGAGGCCCAGAATGCACCCATAATTCCAAGCACAATCGTAACCACCGGTATCCAGGTGGAAGTCATTCCTACAGCTACGCCATCGATAATGGTAGTGGCCGGCCCCTGCTGGGCTTGCCTGGCAATACCTTTTGTGGGCTTGTATTCGTCGGAAGTAAAATATTCAGTGGCCTGACCAATAATAACTCCGGCCGCCAAACC
The DNA here is from genome assembly GCA_964436325.1 of uncultured Tangfeifania sp. GTDB lineage: Bacteria > Bacteroidota > Bacteroidia > Bacteroidales > Prolixibacteraceae > Tangfeifania. The sequence goes on along the minus strand of CAYTDH010000025.1, from coordinate 15,360 downwards.
AATAACAACAGCCCAGAAAACACCCCAGGTGACCCAGCCCAAAAATACAAGACCAATCATGGCGAGAAGAACCAAAACCGAACTTCCTCCTGTACCTAAAAGTAAAGCATTTAACAGATTTTTCTGGGAAGCAGACTCTTTGGTGCGCACCATAAAAATCCCGACAATAGAAAGAATAATTCCAATGGCTGCCACTATCATTGGCGCAAGAACAGCCTGATAGGCATCGAGCCCGGCATCTTTAAGAACAAGCGCAGGAAGGGAGGCTCCCAGTGCAGCAGTGGCCAGAATAGAACCTGCATAAGACTCGTAGAGGTCGGCTCCCATACCGGCAACATCACCTACATTATCACCAACATTGTCGGCAATGGTAGCAGGATTACGCGGATCATCCTCGGGAATACCAGCTTCCACTTTACCTACCAGGTCAGCACCCACATCAGCAGCTTTGGTGTAAATACCTCCTCCTACACGGGCAAACAATGCCTGAGTGGAAGCTCCCATACCAAAAGTAAGCATGGTAACAGTAATCTCAATAAGTTTTGTCCGGGTTCCTGCTTCGGTTAATGCCCCGTTAACAACATACTCGGGATGTGCATGTACCAAATTCAATCCAAGAAAATGCAACCCGCTCTCCATATTTTCCGGGGTATAAACAAAATCATTTAATACCCAAAACCAGGCAGCAATGTCGAGTAAAGCAAAACCAACTACCACCAACCCCATTACAGCTCCGCTACGAAAAGCAACCTGCAATCCTTTGTTAAGCGACTGAGAAGCTCCGTGAGCGGTACGTGCTGAAGCAAAAGTGGCCGTCTTCATGCCAAGAAAACCACAGAGACCCGAGAAAAAACCCCCTGAAAGGAAGGCTACCGGAACAAATGGGTTCTGAACCCGAAAATAAGCCATAATGGTCAGCAATACAAATAAAACACCGAAAACAATCATTACAACTTTGTACTGCCTGTTCAAATAGGCCATTGCACCCTCTCTTACATACTGTGCAATCTCTTTCATGCGGCTTGTACCCTCGGAATTCTTCATCATCGATTTGAAAAATATCCAGGCAAACACCAGAGCCATGATAGAGGCGATAGGAACTAAAAGGAAAATGTTACTCATAAGATAATAATTTTTATGTAACCTCTGTTACGGTTTAGATTTTAAAATAATTCAAATTATATAAAATTAAATATCTCTCTGTCTTCCTAAAAAAAAATTACCAAAAGACAAAGATAAAGTTTAAAATGAAAAGCCGAATTTTTCAGGAAATATTTGTCTTTGGTTTGAAAATTTTTTAACACAATCTAAAAAAAATAATCGTATTCAGCCAAGCGTCCCAAAAAATTCAATCAGCAAAAAACATGGGCTTCTTAAAGCTGTTACATCTATAGAATAATGACCGCCCTGCGCTCTTTCCCATTCATCAAGACAGACAAGGATTTTTCAAAATGCAGATGCTTTATGTACATTGTTTCATAAACTGGTTTATAGCTTTTTAGTTTTTCCATACGCAGGAATGCATTAGCAGAATGGTGGAAAACGGAAAAGTAGCCCACATTCATGGAGGTCACATTATGGAAAAAATGGCTTCCCAGGGAGGCATCAAGCGGGAAATCGGGCAGCCCCATTTCCACAATGACCCGCGCTTTGGAAATGTGTGCCCATATTACGGGAATTCCGGTATAAGGATCGCGTGACCCCCAGCGGCCGGGACCTATGAGAATGTATTCACGCTTTTCTTTTTCGAAATAGTCATTTATCCTGCTTATCTCCCGGGCCATCTCCCGGGTCTTGCTTTTATCAAATGTTTCAGGGTCTACATAAACAATATCCCGGATAGATTCAATTTTTCCATTTCCCATTCCCCGCTCGGTGTACATAAAAACTGCTTCATCGGAGAAGGAGCCCAAATCAATGTCAACATGTTCTTCAACACGTATCAAAGGTTTAATTTGCAAAAGGTAAAATGTGGGCAACTGGCTGCCTGACGAATCCAAATCAAGGGCATACTCAATTTCCACGGGCGAACCCATAGCTTCTCTGAAAAGCTTCAGCAACAGTTGCAGCGTTTCGGCAAGCGGAAGATAATTGTATTTTAAAAGATTGGCAAAATCAATGATACGCGGTCCTTCGCCTCTGATTCCGGGAATGAGGTCATCATTTTCCTGCGAATAGGTGGAAGCTGAGTGATGAAGTGTTCCATCCTTTTCTGCCTCCTTTACCCGGTATTTTTTGATGGCGGCATCTTCCCCTTCGCCAATAAGATCAAACTCCGTACGGGTCAGGTCTATGGCATAAAATTTTTTCTGGGAGTCACGAATCAAATCTCCTACGGTAGTGGTATTTATCGCCGGATACCTTGGACAAAAACGGAAAGCCTTTTCTCCGCCGGCAACATACATTCCCAACCCCACAGCAGCCACAGAAAAGCCATCCTCCGGTTTCATATAAGAAACGGGATAATAGTTATATGACTGTGCAACACCCGAGATAGAGGGATAAAATTTCTGATGGTAATTCTGTCCAACCACTTCCTGAATAATAACCGCCATCTTTTCTTCTTCTATTTTATAATCGATGGCATCGAAATAGGCCTGGGCCGATTCGGTAAAGATGCTTGAATAAACCAACTTTATGGCCGTTTCAAGCTGGTTAAAGCGCTCAGCAATATCCGAATGATTATTCGGTATCAGATAAGTAGCATAAACTCCTGAAAAAGGCTGAAGCAGGGAATCTTCAAATAATCCTGAAGACCTTACAGCAAGGGGTTTTTGTACATTTTCAAGATAGCTCATCAACCGCTCCCTGATTTGGTCATCAAATGTTGCCTCCAGAAAATGCTGGCGAATGGAGGCATAATCGTTAAGCGAATAAATATCGTCATAAAGATTGTTCATCTCTATGAATTTATCAAACTCCAGGGCTCCGATAATGGTTGTTGCCGGAATCCGGATGTTCAAACCGGGAATCAATTTCCGAAAATCGATATTTTCAATAAAATTACAAATAAAGGCTATTCCACGTCCCTTTCCACCCAACGACCCTTTTGCCATCCGCAAGACATATCGGTTGCAGGAAACGAGTCCGGGGTCAAAATTCACAATGGTTCCTTTTAGCTTTTCAAACCTCACCGAATTAAAAACATTGAGGCAAAATTGCCTGAGTTCTTCAGCAGAATCAAAATCTTCGGTCCGGAAAGGCCGTAATTGTTCGGCCATATTGATCTCTCCCCGGGCCATTAACCACGTGGAAAAAGAATTTCGCTTCCCATGATAGAAGAGGGCCTCCGCCGGGATATCCCTGAATTTTCGCTGAAATTCAGTTAAATTGGCCGCTTCCGCAATGGGCTTACCATCCTTCCCTTTAAAAATAAAATTTCCAAACCCGAGCCGGCGGTAAAGGAAATTCAAAATATCCATGGAAAGGCTCTCCGAATTTTTATCTATAAAATCGGCATCGATACTTCGGGCTCTCTCGGCATTTTGAGTATCCTGCGACTGAAGCAGAACCGGAATCGGGTATTTCAGGTTTTCCTTGGCATATTTCATCAACTCTATCCCCGCATCTTCATCCAGGCGGCCCTCCCGTTCAAATTTCACATCAGAAATGACACAGAGCATATAGCGACGGTAACTGTTAATGATGCGCACTGCGTCTTCGAAGGTGTCAACCAGGATAACCTTTGGCCGGGCCCTCATCTTCAGTATTTTATGCAACTCATCTTTGGCATCCTCCTGCACCAGAATCTGCGTCTGGGTCATAATGGTGGTATAAAGAATGGGTAAATACCGGGAATAATACTGTATGCTGTCCTCGACAAGCAATACAACCCTTACATTTCCGTTTTGAGTGTCCCTGGCTACATTCTTCTTGTCTTCAATGTATTTTATCATAGCCAGAAAAACATTTGAATTGCCATTCCAAACGAAAATTCGATCGATAAAATCCAGTTTTCTTCCCTCCGCCTGGAAATACCTCAAATCAGCATTGTTATTGACCAGTAACAATAGAGGGATCAACGGCCTGGTTTCACTTATTCCGTGAGCAGTTTCCAAAGCCGCATCCTTATCCAGCCCTGCCATGACAATAATAAGATCAAAATCGCGGTGCTCAAGGGTCAAAAGGGCATCTTCCTTTGAATTCACACTGGTGAAACGGGGAGCAGCATATAAATTCAACTGAAGATATTCACCAAAAATCTTATCGCTAAACTGCCCTTCTCGCACAATGGAGTAGGAATCATAAAGGGTGGCAATAAGTAAAACTTCTTTAACCTTTAACGGCATTAATTCCTGGAAAATATCCCGATCCGTTTTAATCCGTTTGTAAATATTGGCCAGTGTAATATTTTCTATTTCCATGGGAAACAGTTTTAAACCTTTAAAATAAGAAAATTCTCCGGAAAATAAACCCCGAAGGCAAAATACAAAAACCGGGATTCCGAAAAACCTTTCGTGAATCTCTTTAGGCGAGAATGTAAGAAAAAATCAGTCAAACGTGTGAATCACCAGGCCCGACCGGAGTTTGGGTTCAAACCAGGTGGTTTTGGGCGGCATAATATTGCCGCTGTCGGCAATATGGATGAGTTGTTCCATAGAAACCGGAAAAAGCGCGAAGGCTGCTTTCATTTCCCCTGAATCAACCCTCTCTGCCAGTGCATCCAGTCCCCGTATTCCGCCAACAAAATCAATCCGTTTGGAAGTACGTAAATCTGTGATTCCAAGGATTGGTTCCAGCACCTGTTTCGATAAAATGGTCACATCCAGCACTTCAATGGGATCGCCGTCGTTGAAAGTACCCTGTCGGGCTGTCAACTTATACCAATTCCCCGAGAGGTAGAGACTTAATTCATGCAGTCGCGAGGGCTTATAAACCTCTGGTCCCATTTTTTCAACGGCAAATCCTCTGTTTAGCTGCGACAGGAAGTCGGAATCGGAAAGCCCGTTAAGATCGGTGACAACACGGTTGTAATCAATAATTTGCAATTGGTTATCCGGAAAATGAACGGCCATAAAATAGTTATAAGGCTCTTTTCCTGTGTGATGGGGATTGTTCTTTTTTTTCTCCAGGCCTATCCGGGCTGCTGCCGCTGTACGATGATGGCCATCGGCAACATAGGTGTAAGGTACTTTTGTTTCAAAAAGTCGTTCAATCTCCTTGTTTTTTCCCGGATCAAGAACAGCCCAGAAATGATGACCAAATCCGTCCCCGGCTGTAAAATCGTAATCCGGCGCTTGATCCCTGACCACACTATCTACGATGGCATCAATTTCGGGAACCGCCTGATAAGCAAAAAAAACAGGTTCAATATTGGCATTCAGCGTCCGCGTTAATACCATACGGTCTTCCTCCTTTTCAGGACGCGTTAGTTCATGTTTCCTGATTATTCCCTGCTCGTAATCAGCACACGCCGCACCGCCAACAATTCCATATTGTTTTCTTCCTTCCATGGTCTGGGCATAAATATAAAAACGGGGTTCTTCATCCCTGACAAGCCATCCGTTTTGCTGAAACTTGAGGAAATTTTCCAGTGCTTTCCGGTAAATGATTTCGGAATGTACGTTTGTTTCGCCGGGACATTCAATTTCTGCCCGGGTAATCCGCAGAAGCGATTTCTCTTTTCCATGGGCCATTGCTGCAGCTTCCGCTGAATTCATTACATCATAGGGCAGACAGGATAATTCCCTGACGATATCCCCAGGGGGGCGAAGCCCTTTAAAAGGTTTTACGGTTGCCATCTTTCTGCTTAAATCTAATTTTGGATATTTGGTATAATCATTTGTCCGGAACCTATTCTTTTTTGTTTACCTGGTAGGTTCTGTCTCCTTTTTCAAAGAATGCTAAAATTTGTTCTGCAGCTGCCACTGCAGTATTAATATTAGCCTCTATGGTTTGTGCCCCTGCTTTTTTGGGGGTAAAAAAATAACGACCTTTAAATTTCCGGGCAAACACATCCTCGTTATCGGGGGTCACATCAGACATATACATAATACCTGGTTTTTCTTCCATTATTTTCACCAAATCAGGCTCATTCACCACTTCCTTCCGGGCAGTATTCACCACAACGGCATCATCTTTCAGGTATTTTAACACCTCATAACTGACCGACTTAATATGTTCACCCCTGGCGGGAACATGAATCGAAACCACGTCGCTTTTCTCATACAACTGCTCCAAAGATTGGGTGACTTTCAGTCCGATGGCAGCAGCCGCTCCTTTGCTGTAACGGGTAAACACCATAACCTTCATCCCAAAGGCCCGGGCAATTTGGAAGACATTCCGGGCTACATACCCAAAACCATGTAACCCCAGTGTTCTTCCCCGCAGTTCACCACCGGATTTCCCGCTGAATTGTTTACGAAGACCAAAAATGGCCAGTCCGATGGCCAACTCAGCAACCGCATTGGAATTTTGCCCAGGGGTATTCATCACAACGACCCCTTTTGAAGTAGCAGCATCTACATCTATGTTGTCGTAACCCGCTCCTCCTCTGACGACCAGCTCCAAATGAGGGGCATGATCAAAAATATCATGGTCAATTTTATCACTCCTTACAATCATTGCATGAGCTTCTTTTACCGCCTCCAGTAATTCCTGGCGGTTCGTATAGTTCTCAAGGAGGATTAATTCATAACCCGCACCTGCTTTTTTAAAAACCTTGCGAACCTTTTTAATGGCAGCGGGAGCAAAGGGTTTCTCCGTGGCTACAACAATTCTTTTCATAACTCAGTTTATTCAAAAAATGCAGGTTCCCCTGCATTTTCTTTTACTTATTCTTTTCAAAATCCTGCATTGCTTCCACAAGTGCTTTCACACTCTCGTAAGGCATGGCATTGTAGATTGAAGCTCTGAAACCACCCACCGAACGGTGTCCTTTTATTCCAACCATCCCTTTCTGAGTGGCAAAATCGAGGAAATCTTTTTCCAAATCCTGATAATCGGGAGACATCACGAAGGTAACATTCATCCGGGAACGATCTTCTGGATTGGGAACTGTAGGGACAAAAAGTTTATTCCTGTCCAGTTCATCATACAATAATCCGGCTTTCTCAATATTTATTTTCTCCATGGCTTCTACACCCCCCTTTTCTTTAAGCCATATCAGGGTTTGCAATGAAGCAAAAACGGGCAATGTTGCCGGAGTATTAAACATGGAATCCTTGTCGATATGGGTTTTATAGCTCAGCATGGTGGGAATTGGCCGGTCCACTTTTCCCAGGGCTTCATCCTTAACAATGACCAGAGTGGCTCCGGAAGGTCCCAGGTTTTTTTGGGCACCGGCATAAATCAGACTGTATTTTGACACATCCACAGGACGACTGAAAATATCAGAGGACATATCCGCAGCCAGGGGAATATCTACCTCCGGTTCCTTCATCATACCGGTTCCATAAATGGTATTATTGGTGGTAATATGGAAATAATCCGCATCGGAAGGAACTTCATAATTTTTTGGCAGATAATTGTAATTGGCATCTTTGGAAGAAGCAACCTCAACAACCTCACCAAAAAATTTGGCTTCTTTTATGGCTTTGGCAGCCCACGACCCGGTGTTCAAATAGGCTGATTTTTTATTCATTAAATTGTAGGGGGCCATTAAAAACTGGGTGCTGGCGCCTCCCTGAAGAAAAAGAACCGAATACCCCTCGGGTATATGAAGCAATTCCTTTACCAATGAACGTGCTTCATCCATCACTGCAACAAACTCCTTGCTCCGGTGCGATATTTCCATCACGGATAAACCGGTTCCGGCAAAATTCATGGCAGCCTCAGCAGTCTTTTCTTTCGTAATCTCGGGCAAAATTGAAGGCCCTGCATAAAAATTATGTTTTTTCATTCTAACAATTATTTAAGGTAAGATAATAAAAACATTTTGGTGTAGAACCCCACAAATTTATTCGATTCTTTATAAGAAAGCCACTTTTCCTTCAAGAATTGCATTCCGGGACAATTATTTAAAAGTTATTTAAATAGTGATTCCCATAAATAAAACAAATTAGATAAAAGGCATTTTTACAATTTCAGCAGGAATCTTTTTATTGCGTATTTGAATTTGCAGCGGAGTTCCAAAGGCAGCATACTCCCTTTCAACATACCCCATCCCTATTCCCTTGTTTAATAAAGGAGAGATATTTCCTGAGGTAACTTGTCCTACAACAGTTCCTGCCTGATTTAAAATCTCATAACCTTTACGGGGAATGCCGCGCTCTTTCAACACAAACCCCCTGAGTTTCCGGGAAACCCCTTCTGTCTTCTGTAGCCTTAAAAAATCCCGGTCAATAAAATGGCGTCCATTATTGAATTTGGTGATCCAACTCAACCCGGCTTCTATCGGTGAAGTGGTTTCGTCAATATCGTTTCCGTAGAGGCAAAGGCCCATTTCAAGCCGCAGGGTATCCCGGGCCCCTAATCCTGCTGCTTTGAGACCGTAATCTTTTCCCGCCTCCATAACGGCATTCCAAATCTTTTCAGCATGCCGGTTATCAACATAGAGTTCAAATCCGCCGGCTCCGGTATACCCGGTTGCTGAAATAATAACCTCATCAACCCCTGCCAGAGGACCGGTCACAAAATGAAAATTACGAATATCGGCCAGTTTAATCGGAGTTAATCCCTGTAAAATATCTTTTGCCTGAGGGCCTTGCACCGCAAGCAAGCTGATATCATCTGAGGCATTGACCATTTCCGCTCCAAATTCATTTTGCTGTTCCAGCCAGTTCCAGTCTTTTTCAATATTGGAAGCATTCACTACCAACATGAATTTCCGGGGATTAAAGCAGTAAACAAGCAAATCATCCACTATCCCTCCCTTCCCATTGGGCAGGCAGGTATACTGGGCCTGCCCGCTCTTGAGCGAACCAGGATCGTTGGAAGAAACTTTACGTACTAAATCCAGGGCCTGGTCTCCCTTTATCCAAAATTCCCCCATATGGGAAACATCAAAAATTCCCGCTGATTTCCTTACACTCATGTGCTCATCCTTTATCCCGGTATACTCAACGGGCATCTCATAACCGGCAAATTCAACCATTTTGGCCCCGGCTTCCTTATGTATTCTGTTTAATGATGTTTGTTTCATATTTCTCCTGGTTTATTTAAAACAAAAATAGGCATTGAATGAAAGCTCACACATGAAATTTATCAGCGTTTATTTGAATACTTTATCCAATTATTTCGTTACATTGCATAAGATAACAAACCCATAAAGATGAATAAACATTTTGAATATGTAAATCTGGAATACCTGGAAGAAATTTCAGGTGGCGATGATGAATTCAAAAAAGAACTCATCCGGATTTTTCTGCGGCAAATCCCCGAATTCCTCTCCAACATGCATCAATATTTTTCAGAGCAGGAAAACGAATTGCTTGGCAAAGAAGCACACACCGCCAAATCTTCTGTGTTGATATTCATGATGGAAGAAACCGGAGCTGCCCTTAAAAAAATCCAATTGCTTGCCCAAAGCGGGGATACGGAAAAGATACCGCAAATGCTCGATGATGTCGAAAAAGCATTTCAGGGAGCATCTAAAGAATTGTCGTCATTTCTGGAAACCCTTGAATAATAAAAAGGGGCTGTATCAAAAGTGTTTAAAATAATTGCTCTTAAAATACGTTTAGGGTGTGTAATGAATTAAGTTAGCTGATAAACATTTTTAGATTTCATTTATTCAACGAGTTATAAAATATCTTCAGGCAGATTATTCTATTACACACCCTTAATTCCCCCTTCAGTGCTATATCGCTATATCTAATTTTTGAATATGAGACCGTCTTCCCCTTTGTCAATTTCAATGGCTCTTGATTTATCAATTTCCCCGGACAAAATTCTCCGCGACAATTCATTCAAAACATTTTTCTGAAGAATCCGTTTTACGGGACGTGCTCCGTAATGGGGGTCATAACCTGCCTCTGCGAGCCAGTCAACGGCTTCATCGCTCATTGAAATATCTATATCACTTCCCGACAAACGCCGGATAACCTGCTTAAACTGCAAAAGTACCACCTGATGAATATCTTCACGGGTAAGCGGGGTAAAGACAATGGTTTCATCAATACGGTTCAAAAACTCAGGCCGAATGGCTTTACGCAACAAATCGAGCAGTTTCTTCCGTGTCTCTTCCAGCATAAATTCCTGGTTCTCCGGATTCAGGTTCTCCAAGCTCTCCTGGATGATATGCGAACCCAGGTTTGAAGTCATAATAATAATGGTATTTTTAAAATTAACCGTACGCCCCTTGTTGTCGGTAAGCCGGCCATCATCCAGTACCTGCAGAAGAACATTAAAGACGTCGGGATGTGCTTTTTCTATCTCATCGAACAAAACAACCGAATAAGGTTTATGCCTCACCGCTTCAGATAATTGTCCCCCCTCATCATATCCCACATATCCCGGAGGGCTACCAATTAGCCGGGTTACCGAAAATTTTTCCTGGTATTCCGACATATCAATCCGGGTCATCATATTCTCATCATCAAAAAGGTATTCAGCAAGTGCTTTGGCAAGCTCGGTTTTACCCACACCGGTAGAACCGAGGAATATAAAGGAACCAATGGGCCGCTTTTCATCCTGGAGCCCTGCACGGCTCCTGCGAACCGCATCCGAAACGGCAGCAATGGCTTCATCCTGGCCAACGACCCGTTTATGCAATTCGGTTTCCATATGAAGCAGTTTTTCACGCTCGCTCTGAAGCATTTTTGCCACTGGAATCCCGGTCCACCTGGCAACCACTTCGGCAATATCTTCGGCATCCACTTCTTCTTTAATCAGGCTTTCCCCGTCTTTCATTCGCTCGAGTTCCTGCTGCAAGTCCTCAATCTCCTTCTCAGCATCCTTAATCTTTCCATACCTCAGCTCGGCCACCCTTTCATATTGTCCCTGACGTTCTGCCTCCTCGGCCTCAATTTTGAAATCTTCAATCTCCGATTTTGATTTTTGAATGGAATTGATTACCGACTTTTCACTTTCCCACTTCGCTCTGAGCCGTGACTGATCTTCCTTGAGGTTGGAAATCTCCTCGCTCAGTGAGGCCAGTTTTTTATCATCCTTTTCCCGCTTAATGGCTTCCCGTTCAATTTCCAGTTGCTTTATTCTCCGTTCGGTTTCATCCAGCTCTTCAGGAACAGAATCCATTTCAAGCCGCAACTTGGCCGCTGCCTCATCCATCAAGTCAATGGCTTTATCCGGCAGGAACCGGTCGGAAATGTAACGCTGGGAAAGATCAACCGCTGCAATTATGGCATCATCTTTTATGCGCACTTTATGATGGCTCTCATACCTTTCCTTAATGCCTCTGAGAATGGATATCGCACTCAACCTGTCAGGCTCATCCACATGAACAACCTGAAAACGCCGCTCCAGGGCCTTATCCTTTTCAAAATATTTCTGGTATTCGCCAAATGTGGTTGCCCCAATGGCCCTGAGTTCGCCCCGTGCAAGGGCAGGTTTAAGTATATTGGCCGCATCCATGGCCCCTTCACTTTTGCCTGCACCCACCAAAGTATGAATTTCATCGATGAAAAGAACAACTTCTTCATTTGAATTGACCACTTCATGAACAACGGCCTTGAGCCTCTCCTCAAATTCACCCTTGTATTTCGCCCCTGCAATCAATGCCCCCATATCCAGCGAAAATATCTGCTTGGACTTCAGGTTTTCCGGCACATCTCCCCGAACAATGCGGTGGGCCAGCCCCTCTGCTATGGCCGTTTTGCCTGTGCCAGGCTCACCAATGAGAATGGGATTGTTCTTGGTACGCCTCGAAAGTATCTGAAGGATACGCCTGATTTCTTCATCCCTGCCAATAACCGGATCGAGCTTTCCCGTTCGTGCCCGTTCGTTTAAGTTCATGGCAAAACGGTTCAGTGAATTAAACTTATCCTCGGCTGTCTGACTGTCCACCTTCGACCCCTTACGGAGCTCTTCCATGGCTTTCTGTAAATCCTTCCTGGTTATTCCATTGTCTTTCATTAACCGGCTTACGGAATCACCGGCATCAAGCAGCGATAAAAAAATATGCTCGACAGAAACATACTGGTCACCCATTTCCTGGGCTTTGGATAAAGACTTTTGTAAAACCCGGTTTGCTGTAGAGGAAAGGTATGGCTCCCCACCGCTGACTTTGGGATAAGATTCAATGATCTTGTCCAAAGCCTGGTTAAAAGGAGTGGTATTTACACCTAGTTTCTTTAGTAGAAACTCAAGTACATTTTCTGCCGAATGGGTTAATCCTTTCAGGATATGTCCGGTTTCAATGGCTTGCTGGTTGTATCCCCCGGCAATCTGAAAAGCCTGTTGAATGGCTTCCTGTGCTTTTATGGTAAAATTATTTAAATTCATAAAAATTTTTTCTTAAAACTCTCTCAAAAAACAAACCACAAAACACTGAAAGACAATATGTCACAATAAATCGACCGGAAACTGAAAGAAATGCTGAAACCGGGAAAGAAAAAGGAATTTATGGCAGAAAAAAAAACAGAGGTGAAAATTCACCCCTGTTTTTTTCTAACCTAACCAAATCTATTCTCTATGAAAAAACACATTTAAACTTTTCTTACTTACAAAGATATACTATTCAAAAATTAACACCTCAAAATCAAAGTTAAAGAAAGTTAATCCTGCCAGTTCAACAACCGGTTTATCTGTTAACCCGGAAAAATTCTTTTGGCTGCTTAAGGTCTGTTCAATCGAAAACAGATGGCCCAAAAAACGACTAAAAAACCCTTTTGTTCAAAAGTTTGTCTCCGGGCTGTTTACAATTTCTTAATACCATGAATCTATTGTCATTGGCTGCCCTTGCATAACGGGCATTCCAAACACAAACGGATTATTTTCCAAATGTTTCAAATCTGAAAAAATAGCGTTACTTTAGCGCTCCGTTTTACAAAAGTTTTTAATGTAGTTACGAATTTAAAAAAATTATTTATGACAAAACATGTATATACCTTTGGCGCAGGCAAAGCCGAAGGTAAAGCTGACATGAAAAACCTTCTGGGTGGCAAGGGAGCAAACCTTGCGGAGATGAATTTAATCGGTGTACCTGTTCCACCCGGCTTCACCATTACCACCGAAGTGTGCACCATGTACAACGAAAAGGGTGAGCAAAAAACATTTGATGCAATTGATGCTGAAGTTAAAGCTGCCGTATCGTATGTGGAGGAACTCACCGGGACCAAATTCGGTGACAACGTAAATCCCTGCCTGTTATCGGTTCGTTCAGGGGCACGTGCTTCCATGCCCGGAATGATGGATACGGTATTGAACCTTGGAATGAATGAAGATGCTGTTGAAGGAATTACCCGGAAAAGCGGCAATTCACGTTTTGCCTGGGATTCCTACCGCAGGTTCGTCCAAATGTACGGTGATGTCGTTATGGATTTGAAACCCGCCAGTAAGGAAGAACACGATCCTTTTGAAGAAATCATTGACGCACTGAAAGAAGAAAAAAACATTGAACTGGATACTGATTTTACCAGCGAAGACCTTCAGGAACTGGTAAAAAGATTCAAAGCTGCCATTAAAAACATTACCGGAAAAGACTTTCCCACCGACCCATGGGAACAACTCTGGGGATCCATTGGAGCTGTATTCAACAGTTGGAATAATCCCCGTGCAACGTACTACCGTCGTATGGAACAGATACCCGATGAGTGGGGTACTGCAGTAAATGTGCAGGCCATGGTATTTGGAAATATGGGAGACACATCGGCAACAGGTGTGGCCTTTACCCGCGACGCCGCAACCGGCGAAGATGTATTCAACGGAGAATACCTCATTAACGCTCAGGGAGAAGATGTTGTGGCCGGTATCCGGACTCCGCAGGAAATTACCCTGTCAGGTTCCAGAAAATGGGCAGAACTTCAGGGAATCAGCGAGGAAGAGAGAGCATCCAAATTCCCTTCCCTCGAAGAATCAATGCCTGAAATCTATAAGCAGCTTGATGACACCCAGCAAAAACTGGAAGACCACTATAAAGATATGCAAGACCTGGAGTTTACCATTCAGGAAGGAAAACTTTGGTTGTTGCAAACACGAAACGGCAAACGCACCGGTGCAGCCATGGTAAAAATTGCTGTGGATATGCTTGAGCAGGGTAAAATCGATGAAAAGACTGCATTGTCGCGCATCGATGCCAATAAACTCGATGAGTTGCTTCATCCCGTTTTTATCCCCTCCGCCATTAAATCAGCCACCGAAATTGCCAAAGGACTTCCCGCATCTCCGGGAGCTGCAACAGGACAGGTTGTTTTCTTCGCTGATGAAGCTGCCAAATTCGATACCTCCATCCTCGTGCGCGTGGAAACATCGCCCGAAGACCTTGAAGGAATGCATATTGCCAAAGGAATATTAACGGCGCGCGGTGGTATGACATCCCATGCAGCCGTTGTTGCACGTGGCATGGGAAAATGCTGTGTCTCTGGTGCAGGAGCGGTAAAAATCAATTACAAAACCCGCATCATGACCATCGACGGCAAAGAATTCAAGGAAGGCGACTGGATTTCACTTAATGGATCTACCGGGAAAGTTTACGAGGGGAAAGTGGACACCAAAAATCCCGACATGAGCGGAGACTTTGGGAAAATCATGGACCTGGCCGAAAAATTCACCCGCATGAGCGTCAGAACGAATGCCGACTCACCCAACGATGCTAAAGTAGCCCGCAAATTCGGCGCTAAAGGAATCGGTCTTTGCCGGACAGAACATATGTTCTTCGAAGGCGACCGCATCAAAGCCATGCGCGAAATGATCCTGGCCAAAAATGAAACCGAAAGACGTAAAGCCCTTGAAAAACTCCTCCCCTACCAACGGGAAGACTTCGAAGGCATTCTTGAAGCGATGGATGGATACGGTGTAACCATTCGCCTGCTTGATCCCCCGCTTCATGAGTTTGTTCCCCACGAAGAAGCCAACCAAAAAGAAATGGCCAAGGAAATGGGCATCTCCCCCGAGGAGGTCAAAACACTGGTAGATGACCTCCATGAATTTAATCCTATGCTGGGACACCGGGGTTGCCGCCTCGGAAACACCTATCCTGAAATTACCGAAATGCAGGCCCGCGCTATCATCGAAGCAGCGGTGAACCTGAAGCAAAAAGGTGTAGACCCCCGTCCTGAAATTATGGTTCCATTGATTGGAACGGTCAAAGAATATAAACTTCAGGCGGATATTATTCATGAAACAGCCCAAAAAGTCTTCGAGGAAAAAGGCACCAAAGTGGATTATCTTGTGGGAACCATGATTGAAGTACCCCGTGCTGCAGTTACGGCCGACCTGGTAGCCAAAGAAGCCGAATTCTTCTCATTTGGAACCAATGACCTGACCCAGATGACCTTCGGTTATTCCCGGGATGATGCAGGT
>CAYTDH010000024.1:0-21455 GCA_964436325.1 uncultured Tangfeifania sp. | reverse complement strand
GGCAGGTTTGGTTTCCAAAAAGGAGTAAAAGGTTGCTGTTCCGAAAACATCGGAAGCAGGAACATCCATCTCACGGGCGATTTCAATCATGGAATATTCTGAAAGGTATTTTTCCTGTTGAATTAGCCCTTGCATGACCGGGAGGAGGCCCTCTTTTGTCCTTCCATATTTGTCGGCAAGATTTTTAATTAATGATTGAACGGGATCCATAAGCATTTTTTAAGTTATAAAATCGGATAATAGTTGTTGTTTTTTTTGAATGAAAGCATCGGTTCAGCCTCTATTCATTTTTAACAGTGCATAAAAATAAACACTTGATTAATAAAATACCAAGAGTTTGTTGCGTAACATGTCTGTTATTCAACATGCTTTCTTTGTTAAAAAACAGTCTAATTATAAATAAGCACCGGAAGAAATCACGGCAGGAAATCTCCCTGTTGTTCTTGGAAGGAATGGATGATGCTGCGCAGGAGGTTGTTCAACTCCAATCGCGGGCAGGGTCGTAATCTTTTATTAGGAATAGCAGAAAAAAGGCAGGGTGTAAATGAATAGATTTTTACGGCAAAACCTCTGAAATCACTTCTCCCTGGCATTTGTCCGGTATTGGAATTCCGATTAACTGGCAAAGGGTAGGGACCATATTTACCGCATTTTGTTTGGTACTTACCGACTTTGGGGATATATTTTTTCCATAAAAAACCAGTGGAATATGGGATTGGTCGGTATAATTCACGTTTTTGAATTTGTAAGCCGGTTGCCAGCCCTCTTTGAGCAGGAATAGGAAATCGCCGGATCGGTTTTTCGCATATGATTTGTACATCAGGGATAACATGCCGTTTGCCGGACTGCCTTCCTCCATTTTATAGGCAGGAAGTGATACCTGAACCCCTTCAAACTGGTTAATGAAATTGGAAGCCTCGTCCCTCATTTCATTTAAGGGAATGTTATTTTCTTTGAGTAGTTCATGGTCGAGGTATACCTGTAAGTCGCTGTAATATTCGATCCATTTTTGTTGTCCGTAGGTAATATTGAGGTAAGATGTGAGCAGTGCAATGGCGCTTTCAGGTGAAAAGTAATCGATGGGAAGATTAAATTCTTCCTGAAGGTATTCCACCGGGTAGGAGGCAGAGGTGTTTGCCGTTAAAAAGAAAAGCACATTTTCGGGGCCGTATTTTTCTTCTGCAAAAGCGATGATTTCGGCGATGTATTGATCCATATATAAATACGAGTCCTGCATTTCCATGGATGCGGGGCCGAACTGACCACTGAGGTAATCCATCGATGAGAAGGCGATGGAGATAAAATCGGGAATCTCATCCTCTCCTACAGGTTCATTTTCCATAAGCCTCAGGGCAAAATCTTTCATTACCTGATTAGCATAGGGAGTTGTTTTTACCGGCCTGAAATTTTCCGATTTCCGGGTGTAGCGGCCAATGGTATGCGGGAAGGTGTTCCATTTGTCGAAATAACCTTTTTCCAGGAGGTACCCATCTTCAACACTTTCGGTATATTCTTTTTCGGGCATAAAGGGTACCCAGTTCCGGAAGCTGTACATTTCGAAATAGTTTTCGCTGTTGAACTCGCGGACCCAGTCGGGGAAAGTACTCAGGTAAAAGGAGCTGGAGATCATTCTTCCGGATTCGGTATCGAACCAGTAGGCCCCGTCGGCGGAGTGCCCTGCGGCAAATATCGCGGTTTCCCTGTTTAGTGCGGCACTGTATACATGCGCTTTTCCCTGTGAGAAAATTTTCAGGTTATCGGTAACGGTATTGGAAAACAGTTTGGCGGGGGAGGCATTTCCCTGGTCGGAGTCTGCCCCAACCGTGAAGTAATAATCATCTTCGGTGCATTCGATTTCCTTTTTTTTGAGCCGGTCATACCAGTTTTTGCCAATGATGCCATGGACCGAAGGATTGACTCCGGTATACAATGTGGCTGTTCCACTGGCATAACTTTGCTGGTGCTGGGTAATATTCACATTCGTGCAAACCGTGCCGTTGGTGTACAGTTTTTTAAATCCTCCGGGGCTGAATTTATTCCAGTAACGCTGGATGTAATCGGGACGCATGTTTTCGATAACCAGGCCGATAACAACTTTGGGTTTCTGGGTGTTGTTTCCAAAATGGAGCTGGGCATCCAGCACAAGCGGATGCAACAATATGAAGAGAACAATAAGGCTGTAATTATTTTTATTCATCAAATTCTGATTTTGCCGCCTAATGTAGAAAATAAATATTCAAATCAAAAATAACGGGAAATGGCTCCTGTTATTATCTTTGCAATTCAATTTTTTCATTTGCAATTTGAATGAAGCCGGTTAGAATATTTTATCTTTGTGCTCCTCAAAAAAGGAGATAAATTATGTCACTTGTCATTGAAGAAAAAGATTTGGAAAAGTTCATTATGGTAGGGGACCGGGTACTTGTCAAACCCAAGACCCCCTCCGGGAAAACAAAATCGGGTTTGTACCTTCCCCCCACCGTTCAGGAGAGCGAGAAAATTCAGAGCGGATACATTGTAAAGGTAGGCCCTGGTTATCCTATTCCCGCCATTTCGGAAGAGGACGAAGCGTGGAAACAAAAACAGGAGGATGTTAAATACGTGCCCTTACAGGCGCGGATGGGGGATCTGGCGGTTTATCTCAGCAAAAGCGGATATGAAATCGAATTTAACAACGAAAAATATATTATTCTTCCTCATTCGGCTGTTCTCATGATTATCAGGGATGAAAATCTTATGGTCTGATAATTGTTGAAACCGTTTTTTAAACAAACAAAAGAGGCTGCTCCTTTTAACCTGAGTAGCCTCTTTTGATTATTCAGCATCAGCATTCCTGGCCAGGGACCGTTGATTTTTCAATCTTCTGTGGCTTCCTGGCACGCGTTGTAAATTCCTTCAAACATTTCTTTTACATCACGGGCAGCTACTGCTGAGAAAGCGATGCGAAGGATGTTATTGAGGCTGATGGTACCTATGCTGTATTTTTTGATAAGGATTTGGCGTATCTCTTCTCCGGTAAGGCCCTCAGCCAGTTGGATACACATGAAGTATCCGGAGTTAAAGGGAAGTGCCTTGAAATACTTCTGGTATTTTTCATCCTTAAGAGCTTCTTTGACTGCCTCGTACCGGTTGAGCATGGTTTGGTATTTAGCTTGTTTTTGCAGGGTGTATTCTTCGCTGTTAAAGGCTGCATAGAGCAATGATTGCGATATATTTGGCGCATTGGAGATATTGCCCCTGATGGCTCCTGCTGTTTTGGATTCGAGTGCGCTGTAAAGCTCGGCATCTCCCTCTTTTATTCCATAGGTGATAAATCCGGTTCGGAAGCCCCAGACATAATCCTCTTTGGTGGCTCCATCCACCTTAACAGCAAGGATGTTTTCATGGAGTTTACTCAGGGGGGCAAAAATACTCTCCTGGGCAATTCCTTTTTCATAAACCAGGCCAAAATAGGCATCGTCGGTAATGGCGACAATCTTATTTCCTTTTCCGGCGGCCTCATTCATGATAGCAACAATAGAATCCACTTCCTCCTCAGTAGGGGTATACCCTGAAGGGT
Organism: uncultured Tangfeifania sp.; assembly: GCA_964436325.1. Lineage (GTDB taxonomy): Bacteria > Bacteroidota > Bacteroidia > Bacteroidales > Prolixibacteraceae > Tangfeifania. The sequence goes on along the minus strand of CAYTDH010000024.1, from coordinate 17,896 downwards.
TATTGGGAAAATTGAGAATCAATATTTTCTTTCCGGGTTGTCCTTCATTGAGTTTTCTTTCGAAAGCCTCAAGATCAAAAGCTTCATCTTTAAAAAGATTGAATTTGGTCAGTTGTGCGCCATAAGCATTGGCGAGGGTAAGGTTGTAATTTCCCCAGAAAAGGCTGGGGACAATCACTTCATCGCCGGGGTCGATGAACAGGTATCCGGCCATGCTTATGCCATGGGTTAAGGCATTGGTGACAACAGGAAGGCTCAGTTCCTTTTCCTGAAGGGAAGGATTTTTTTCATAGATCATGCTTTTCCATTTTGAACGGATGTCGGGCCGTCCAAAACTCGGGGCATAGGGGAATACAAGAGAAGGGTCAAGGTTGATTTTGGATTCCAGGGATTCCAGCCGCATGGGGGAACCGTCGTCTTCAATGGCAGCTCCTATGGTGGCATTTATTTTCGTGCCTTTGGCCTCGGCTGTTTGCCCAAGGATTCCTTTCTTTGGGAAAAAAATATTGATTCCCCGCTCTGAAAGGAGTTCAAAAACTGCGGGACTTTTTTTCCGGATAATTTGATTCAGTTCTTCAGCCTGTGGATTCATAATTATTAACGTTTAATTTGTTTCAAAATGGTTCTTTGATTCGAATTTTTGTTGCAATATAAAAAACAAGTGCTTAGAATGTAAAAAAATGTTGGTAAATAGAATGATTTTTTGATAAAATTCTAACAATCACTTTATTTTTTAAAGATTTTGTAAAGCCCCGGTAATGATAAAGAAACCGAGGAGAGCGGTTAAACCGGTCAGGATAATAAACAGGGTTTTGTATTTTTTTTCTTTCCACTCCAGGTAAAAAGCGGGCACAGCGAGCCCCCCTCCAATCACAAATAACCAATAGGCAGGTAAAAGTCGGGCCACAAATGGGAGTTCATCGAATGTTTCTTCTTCCATTTCTTCGTTAAGTATCTCTTCCGGCGTGAGAAATTCATGTGCAGAAAAATATCCGCTGTAAATTGCATAACCAGCATATATCCCCAGAAAAAAGAACATAAGCGGCCCCATTAACTGGAAAGCTTTTTTCTTTTCCACCCACCCATAGACAGATGAAATAAAGGCGGCAAAAACAAACCATTGGGGCAGTGTATATAAAAAGGTATCCTGATTCATTGATTGAAAAATTTCGACAAAGTTCATAAATTTTCCTTAATTGTGAAATGTTTGCGGGGAATGGGTATTTATTTTTAATTTTGATGCTTAACCATTAAAAACAGATATTTGTGAAGAAACTGGATATCAATCCCAAAGCAAAAGCGCTCATTTTTGATTTGGACGGCACCCTTGCTGATACGATGCCGGTGCATTTCATGGCTTACAAGGCGATTCTCAAGGATTACGGCATTGATTTCACCCCTGAACTTTTCGGTACTTTGGCCGGAGTTCCGGCTGTGGATACCATTCGTAAGCTGAATGAGATGTTCGGCGTTTCTATGGACCCGGAGGAGACCGGGCAGCGGAAAGAGAAGGAATATGAAAAGATGATGCATAAAATGGAGCCGGTGAAACCCGTTGTTGAGTTGGTAAAAAAATATTACAAAAAGATGCCCATGGCAGTTGGAACCGGGGGGTACAGGCGCCTGGCATGGAGGTCGCTCGAAATTCTCGGGTTGGAGGTTTTTTTTGATATCCTCATTTCCACAGAAGATGTAACTCATTCCAAACCCCATCCTGAAACTTTTTTAAAGTGTGCTGCCCAAATGGGAGTGGCCCCTGAATTCTGCCAGGTTTTTGAAGACGGAGCATTGGGTATGGAGGCTGCTTTGGCAGCCGGGATGATGTCTACGCTGGTAACCGACTATTATAATGTGACCATAGGAAAGGAGATTTAATCATGAATCATTTTTTGAAAAGGCTGCTGGCCAATGCGGGGATAAAGCAAAATGGAAGAAAGGTTTTTCCTGTTTTTTCTGTTGTTTTGGTATTTTTACTGATCACTTCCTGCTCGCCATGGCGGAATGCAGGCCGCAGAAACATGACGGTGGTTTTTTACAACGTAGAGAATTTGTTTGATTTGGAAGATGCTGCCGGGAAGAATGATGAAGAATTCACACCCGACGGAGAGAAGCAATGGACACAAATGCGCTATCAAAAGAAATTGCGCGATATTTCAAGGGCCATCGGTTCGATTAATGAAGGCGATTTACCCGAAATTGTGGGTTTATGTGAGGTGGAAAATGAGAAGGTGGTTGCCGATATCACCAGGACAGGGCTGCTTTCACTGGCCAAATACCAGGTTATTCATCATGAAAGTCCGGATATACGGGGAATTGATTGTGCTTTGATTTACCGTCCTTCGGAATTCAAGGTGTTGGAACATTTTGCCATTCCCGTTCGTTTTGAAAATGATCCGGAGTATAAAACCCGTGATATTTTGTATGTAAAAGGACGGACCAGGAACTGGGAAGAGTTTCATGTGTTTGTAAATCACTGGCCCTCGCGTTACGGGGGAGTGGAAAAGACAAGTCCTAAAAGGCGGCATGCTGCCCGCATTCTTAAAGGCAAGATTGATTCAGTCAGATCGGCATCAGGGAAAAGGGCTCATATTATTGTAATGGGCGACATGAACGACGAACCTACCAACAAGAGTCTGAAAAATGATTTAAATGCCCTTCCTCCCGGGGGGCCGGGCAATGGTCTGGTGAACCTCATGTTTCCGGAAGACCGGGAAGGAAAGGGTTCTTATAATTACAGAGGGGAATGGAATATGCTCGACAATATCATTGTATCGTCGGGCCTTCTTGATGAAAAAGGCTTTCAGGTTGTCGGCGAGAAAGGCTTTGTTTTTCATCAGGACTGGATGGAATACAGGAGAGAAGAAGGCGGATTTTCTCCCAACAGGACCTATGGAGGCCCCAATTACTACGGAGGGGTAAGCGACCATTTTCCCGTTTATTTCAGGCTGCGGCGGTAAGCCTTACCACTCCATGGTATCGCACACGTCCTGACTGAATTCGTGCTCAATGTTGATGCGTATTCTGCCATCCTCCAGTATTTCCGAAGAGATATCTGAACTGCTTGAATGAAGGTAGTTGCCGTTTGCGTCGAATTCAGTAAAGATGGTCGTGTATTCCCAACTATTTTCCCATAACAACCGCAATTCATATTCCTGGCCGGGAAGAGCAAGTAAATCCACTACGCCACCTGCCATATCCACTCCCTGCCAGGAATTGCCGCTGTTTTTGATTTTGAATTCACCACTGTAGGTCGGAGAGATTGCTACCCCCTTGTTTTCGGGACAGAAAGCCTTCAGTACGACCTGGTATTGCTCATAATCAGGAGCTGCTTCAACGAGTACTTCATAACTTCCCACACAGAAATTTTCAATTTCCAGCGGAGGAATAGGCATGAAAGCAGGGTTGTTGTCGCGAAATACCAGTTTTACAGCTTGCTGCGGCGTATTTTCCGGCACAAATGTTTCGGGGAAATTGCCTTTAAATGTAAGGGTTGTTAGATAGTTATCTTCGGCGTCATAAACGTCAGCGTCGATGGAAAAGCTGGAAGTTACACCGGAAGTGAATTTGATGCTGCTGCCTGTTCCGCAAAGGGGCTCCACTGAGGCTTTGACCAGGGTGTAATTGATGTTCATGTCGGAATGGGTCACCTTCGTGCCAAGGATATTCCAGCCATCATTTTCAAATGATGCAAATCCAAAGATATCAGGGACGGGCAGACTTTCATAGAAACTTTCCGAATCGATGGTGCCTCCGTTCAGATTTGCTACCTCCGTGCCGTTAATGGTCAGTGAGTTGACTCTGCCGGTTTCCAGCTTTTTGAAGAGAACACTTTTTGTTTCTCCGTCAATTTTAATGATTTCAACTTCAGATTGGTACTGGTTGTATTTGTTGATATTCATTTGGAAAAACCCCCCGTTTTCTGAAGCAGCATAAGCATTTTTAGCCTCCTGAACATTTTCGAAAAGCAAATTCCCGTTGGCATCTTTAAACAAGGCGACATCTTCCCAGGTGAAGCTGTAGGCAATCCGGAATGAGTCCTTACTGGCCGATTTGAGGAAGGGAATATCCATGGCGGTAAAGACAATGGTTGTATCTCCGTTTTCATAATCCAGTTCCCCATCGAGGTCGACATTTTCCTCGTCGGCAACTTTGGAGAGTTTAAGCTCCAGGGTCTTTTTTCCTTCTGTTCTGAGCTGAAATCCTTTGGTTAGGGTATTGTAACCCTCTGCCTGTACATTAACTGCAAATTCAAAAGGATTATCTTCCGAAACGGGAATGTTGGGATCGAGGGCCAGTTCAAGTTGTGACTGGGTAGTAAAATGATCCGGTTTTTTCTCGCCGGCAAAGGTGACAATGTCGGCTCCGTTTTTACCTGAAAATGTGACGGTAGCATCTGTTTCAACAGGGTTGCCGCTGGCCGCATCGAGTAATTTTAAGGTCATTCGCGTATTGAAGAAGTTAAAATCGAGGATTAAGAGGTTGATATCCTCGCCTGTCTCCCTGTCTTTTAATGGGTTATCGAGATAATCGCTGCAACCCGAAAAGGCAGTAAAAAAAATGAGGGTTGCCAGCAGGATTTGGAATTTATTTATTAAATGCTTCATTTGTTGGGTCTTTAATTTGATATTATAAAAAGGGATGTTTGTTTTTATTTTTTTAGAATAATCTTATAGCGATATCCAGCTTGACTACCGGATAATATTTATAAACCTCAAACTGTTTTTCGAGGTTTTGGGCTTGTTTGTGAACAGGGTCAGCGGTAGGGCTCAGCAGCCCGGTAGTTTCAATTTCCAGTTGGGGTGGACCCATATAGTAGAGTCCGGTTTCAAAATTGTAGGAAACCCTTTTGGATTTTCCGAAAAAACTGCGGAAGCCCAGGGCACCGTAAGGGGAAAGGCGTAAAGCGGGTTCAACATGAAAGCGGAAGTCGCCTACATCGGCTGCCGGAATGGAAATATCACCGTATTGCAAATCACTCGCTGCCTGTCCTTCCATCTGAGGTTGAAAATTACTGGCAACAGCACCGGCAGAAAGGTAGAGCGAGCGGGTGTAAAACCAGTTGGCCTGGGCAAAGAGGCCTCCGGTTTGAAGGTTGAAACTGGCATCGTAGCTGATGTCGTTTTCATTTAGGTTAAAGGAATAATTGATGTTCAGCGATTCATACCCCGCCTTAAATGTAAACCTTTGGTTGAGGATATATTTCACATTAACGCCCAAGCCATTAGTGGAGGCCTGACCTCCGGCATAAAATCCCACAGGGAGATAGGCCGATTGTTCTTCGATATTCTCTTTTTCGCGGGCCATGGCCTGACCCGATGTTAAAAATGCCACAAGAAGCACCAATAGGAGAACGTGTTGATTGAGATGATTCATATTTTAGATTTTCTAATTTGCAGTAAAAATAAAATGATTTGCATAAAACAGAAGACTTTTTCGCGGGTATTTTGTTCAGATGGATAAATATCCGGTTTTTGATGGATGGGTATAAGAAAAAACAACAGTTGCTTTCAGTAAATTGGAAGATTAAATGTAAGAAAAGGTTTTCCTCTTTGAATTCAGAATGTTCATTTCTTTTTTGCGAAAAGGTTCGTTAGTTTTGTGCTATGGAATTTAAAGTGGAATCAGGATATCAACCCACGGGAGATCAGCCCGAAGCGATCAGGCAGCTCGCAGAGGGTATTGAAAACGGCGAGCGTTTTCAGACATTGCTGGGGGTAACCGGATCAGGAAAAACGTTTACCATGGCCAACATGATTGAGAAAGTTCAGCGCCCGACCCTTATTCTGAGCCATAATAAAACGCTGGCTGCCCAGTTGTACGGGGAGATGAAGCAGTTTTTTCCCGAAAATGCCGTAGAATACTTTGTATCTTACTATGATTATTATCAGCCGGAAGCCTACCTTCCCACCACCGATACTTACATTGAAAAGGACCTTTCGATCAATAAGGATATTGAAAAGCTAAGGCTGAGTGCCACTTCTGCTTTGCTCTCCGGGCGACGCGATGTGGTGGTGGTTTCGTCAGTTTCTTGTTTGTATGGGATTGGAAATCCCGAAGACTTCCATGCCAACATTACCACTATAAAAGTGGGGCAAACGATTTCGCGCAACGCTATGCTCCGGCAATTGGTGGACGCCCTTTATTCGCGAAGCGAAGTGGATTTTCAGCGTGGAAATTTCCGGGTGAAAGGAGATACTGTGGATGTTTTTCCTGCGTATGCCGATACCGGCATTCGCATTGTGTTCTGGGGCGATGAGATTGAGGAAATTTCGGGCTTTGACCCCGAAACGGGCCAATCTTATGACACGTTGGATGAGGTGGTGATTTATCCGGCCAATATTTTTGTTACCACCAAGTCGCGGATGCAGGGTGCTATCCGGCAGATTCAGGATGATTTGACCGGGCAGATCGATTTTTTTCAGGAAATTGGAAAGCCCCAGGAGGCAAAACGCCTGGAGGAGCGGGTAGAATATGATCTGGAAATGATGCGCGAATTGGGATATTGCCCGGGTATTGAAAACTATTCACGGTATTTTGACGGAAGAAGTCCTGGTTCACGGCCTTTTTGCCTGCTGGATTATTTTCCGGATGATTTTATATGTATCATTGACGAAAGCCATGTCACTATCCCCCAAATCAGGGCCATGTATGGGGGCGATAATTCACGGAAAACAACCCTTGTGGAGTATGGATTCAGGCTTCCTGCGGCCATGGATAACCGCCCATTGAAGTTCGAGGAGTTTGAGCAACTCGTCAACCAGGTGGTTTTTGTGAGTGCCACCCCTGCCGATTATGAACTGGCCCGTTGTGAAGGATTTGTAGTGGAACAGATCATACGGCCAACCGGACTGCTTGATCCTATGATTGATGTACGTCCCAGCACCCATCAAATCGACGATTTATTGCATGAAATTCATCTGCGTATCGGTAAAAATGAACGTGTTTTGGTAACGACCCTCACCAAGAGAATGGCAGAGGAACTTTCGAAGTACCTGCTGAATATGGGAGTGAAGACCCGTTACATTCATTCCGACGTGGATACTATGGAGCGGGTTGAAATAATGGAAGAGTTGCGCAAGGGTGGTTTTGATGTGTTGGTGGGAATTAACCTTTTGCGTGAGGGATTGGATTTACCGGAGGTTTCGCTGGTTGCTATTCTGGATGCCGATAAAGAAGGCTTCCTGCGCTCGGAAAGGTCGCTTACCCAAACGGCAGGGAGGGCGGCGCGAAACCTGAACGGATTGGTGATCATGTATGCCGATAAAGTAACGGATTCTATGCAACGGACTATTGATGCCACTAACTACCGGCGGGAAAAGCAGATGAAATACAACGAGGAAAACAATATCATTCCCACGGCCATTGTTAAGCCTACCCGCGAAATTATCGGGTATGAATTCCGGAGTGGAAAACGTTCGGGACATGAAGAGGACACTCGTCCTGACTTGGCTGCTGACCCTGTCGTACAATATATGGGGCCCGAGGCGCTTGAAAAAGCCATTGAAAAAGCCAAAAGACAGATGAAAGCGGCTGCGAAAGAGCTTGATTTTATTGAGGCTGCACGTTTGCGTGATGAAATGTTTGCCCTGGAAAAACTGTTGAAAGAGCGGCAAAAGGAGGGAGAAAAGACACGTTGAATAATTTTCGTAAAGGGAAATTTGCCTGGGTGATATGCCTTTGCATTAAATGTGTATTTTTGCAGCCAAAAGAAGAGAGGGGATATGGGGTTTTCATTTTTGAATCTATTTCAGGAAACACGGGAAATTATTTTTGCGCCTAAAGAATTTTGGGAAAAACAACGAACTGCATTTATCCGGCCTGGTTCGCTGATGGTGCAATTTTTATTCCCGTATTTGATGTTGATTGCCCTGGGGGTTTTTTTGGGAGAATTTCTCAGGAGTCATCACTTTTATGCCGGTTTTGCCCTGTTGAAGTCGCTCCGCGAAGTTCTGCTTTTTACCTTGCAGTATTTTTTTGCTGTTTTTTTTACCAATGCACTGATGAAAACGTTTGGAAAAAAGAAAAACCGGGATGTGGCGCGCAGACTGGTTCTTTTTTCCATGATCCCTTTTTTGCTGGTTTCCGTTATTACCGGTTTGTTTCCGTTTTTGTATGCCATTGATGTGCTTGGAATCTACAGTTTTTATATATTTTGGGTAGGTGCCAGGACATTGGTTGTTTTTCAGGAAAGGAAATTGCAGAAGTTTATTTTATCGGTCATTTTGGTGAATTTTTTTGTTTTCAGTTTTTTAAGTATTTTTCTGTCCGGAATCTTAAAAGCATACATATAGTGGCACATCCAAAAGGAGATATCAATATTAAAAACCGCAAAGCATCATTTGAGTATGAATTGATTGAAAAGATGGTAGCCGGCATGCAACTGGCAGGTACCGAAATCAAATCGATTCGCAATGGAAAAGTGAGCATGAATGATGCTTATTGTCAGTTTGTCCGGGGTGAACTGTATGCCCGGAACATACATATATCGGAATATGAAATGGGGACGCACAGCAATCACCCGGCCAAACGTGATCGCAAGTTATTGCTCAATAAGAAAGAGCTTCAGAAACTGGAGCGTAAAACAAAGGAATCGGGGTTGACCATTATTCCCACCCGCATGTTCATCAATGACCGGGGGCTCGCCAAGCTTGAAATTGCCCTGGCCCGCGGCAAGAAAATGCATGACAAGCGGGAGACGCTCAAGCAAAAAGAGTCGAAGCGTGAGATGGACCGGATGATGAAATATTGATCAGACCACTTCCATGTTTTTTAGCGGAATGATTTTATCTCCTTTGTATTTTAGCAAAAGATTGGCCACGGCAAGTGTGTCTTTTTCGCAATATTTGATGATGCGGTCCAGGTCTTTCTCTTCCCAGTAAATTTGTGCTACCTGGCTTCCGTCGATGTCATCCTTGGGGGTTGGGATGTTGAAGAGTTCACAAAGGAGCGACAGCGAAGTGTAATGTTTATAATCGCCAAATTTCCAAAGTTGAAGGGTGTCAATGAGCTGGTCTTTGATTTCCCAGGGTTTGGCTCCGGCGATATCAAAAATTTTTGGCAAGACCAGGTTGTTCACCAGCGAACGACGGGCGATATATGGATAATCAAACTCCTGTCCGTTGTGGGCACAGAGCCTTCTTTTTCCGGTCCGGGAGAAGGCATCCCAGGCAGTGAAAAAGTCACGGATGAGTTTCCTTTCATCTTCGTCTGCAAACGATTTCACTCTGAAAAAAAGCTCCCCGTTTTTTTGAAAGACATATCCTGCAGAAATACAGATGATTCGGCCAAATTCGGCATAGATGCCGGCCCGGTCATACAAGACTTCAGCGGGTTCGTCCTCATTGATATGGTACTTCATTTTCCGTTCCCACAGTTGTTGCCACTTTTCATTCAGCTCCTTGTATTCCGGAGCCAGAGGTACCGTTTCAATGTCGATAAAGATGATCTCTTCGATGTTCAGATTTTTGAGCATTCAGCTTTTTTTTAGAATGTGGTTGATGTGATTTGTCAGGATGTTGATGGCTACCTGATTCAGGCCACCCTGAGGGATAATGATATCGGCGAAACGTTTGGTCGGTTCAATAAACTGCTGATGACTGGGGCGGACTGTTTTTTCATACCGGTCGAGCACCTGGGCTAAATTTCTCCCGCGTTCGTTGATGTCGCGACGAATAACGCGTGAAAGCCGCAGATCGGAATCACAATCCACAAAGACCTTGATGTCCATCAAATCGCGAAGTGCCTTGTTGGTCAGGCAAAGAATACCTTCAACAATTAAAACATCACGCGGCTCTATCCGGTTGGTTTTGGGTAGACGGGTACAGGAGATGAATGAATAGACGGGTTCATTTACAAACTGCCTGTTCCTGAGTTTTTCAATGTGCTCAATCATCAAATCAAATTCAACGGAATCGGGGTGGTCGAAATTTTTTTTTCTTCGCTCCCCGAGGGTCAGGTGGCTGTTATCGTAATAGTAGGAATCCTGCGATAAAATGGCCACCTCCCGGGCCGAAAATTGTTCTTTTATTTTCCGCACTACAGTGGTTTTTCCCGAACCGGTTCCCCCGGCAATGCCAATTACAAGCATCTTTCTTCTTAGTTAATTGTTAAAATTGTTCGATTTAAAAGTGTAAACTTAATTGGCTGCTAATAAAACACTAATTTCGCTGTCCTGAAAATATAAATTACAAAAATTCGCAATACCATGATAAACCATGTGGTGCTTTTTAAATTAAAAGATTATCCTTCGGGCGAGAAGGCAAAAGTCATAGAAGAGTTGAAAATGCTTCTTGAAGGGTTGAAAAGTAAAATTGAAGTGATCGTTTACCTTGAGGTTGGAGTTAATTATGAGCTTGAAGCCAAAAGTTACGATATTGCCCTTATTTCGCATTTTAAAACAATCAGCGATTTAGATGCTTACAGGGTGCATCCTGAACATTTAAAAGTAGTTGAACGTATTAAGGAAACGACTGTGGAACGTGCTGCGGTAGATTATAATTTTTAGTTGAAACTGAAAAATCCTGGTTATGGCTGGTATGTATCCGTTGAAATTTACTCCCATTTTTCATGAAAAAATCTGGGGCGGGAATCGCTTAAAAGAAGCTTTAAATAAAGACTATGGCAATCTTCCCAATTGTGGTGAAAGTTGGGAGCTTTCAGCGGTTGAGGGGCATGTGTCGGAAGTTCGTAACGGGTTTCTGAAGGGGAATAACCTGCAGGAACTGGTAGAAATCTACATGGGAGAATTGGTTGGGGACAAGGTGTACAAAAAGTATGGAATAGAGTTTCCCCTGCTCATCAAATTTATTGATGCCGACGCCGATCTTTCCATTCAGGTACATCCGCACGATGAGCTATCACGTAAGCGGCACAATGCTTATGGGAAAACGGAGATGTGGTATGTGGTGGATGCCGAAAAGGGAGCCCTCATCAATTCCGGATTTAACCAGCCGGTAACCCGGGAGAAATATATGGAGTACCTCGAAAAGGGAAAACTCACTGATTTGTTGTGTTATGATGAAGTCGTTCCCGGAGATGTATTTTTCATTCCGGCCGGGCGGGTTCATGCTATCGGCAAAGGCATTGTGCTGGCTGAAATACAGCAAACATCCGATATCACTTACCGCATTTACGATTACGACCGGAAGGATGCTCAGGGGAATAAACGCGAATTGCATACCGATCTTGCACTCGATGCCATTGATTTTTCATGGCAGGAAGATTATAAGACCCATTATGAAGTAACAGAAAACAAGTCTTCGGAGATTGTTTCCTGTAAGTACTTTACCACCAATATTCTCTTGTTTTCGGAAAAGCTGGAGAAGGATTACCATCAACTCGATTCCTTTGTTATTTACATGGCGTTGGAGGGAGGGTATCAGATCATTCATGAAAATGGCACGGAAGAAGTGGAGAAAGGTGAAACGGTATTGATTCCTGCCAGTCTTGAATCACTGCAGTTGGTTCCGTTAACTTCACAGGCAAAAATTCTGGAAGTTTTTGTTCCGGAGGATTCATTATAGTTTATTCAAAAGCATTATTTTTGCCAGATGGAAATAAAAGAAGCCCGGTTTATCATTAGCAACACCGATATTGATAAATGTCCTCTGCCCGACAGGCCGGAGTATGCTTTTATTGGCCGTTCGAATGTTGGAAAGTCATCACTCATCAATTTGATTACCCATCGGAAATCACTGGCCAAAATTTCCGGAAAGCCGGGCAAAACCCGTTTGATCAATCATTTTTTAATCAATGATGAATGGTACCTGGTTGATCTTCCGGGGTATGGGTATGCTCAAACCGGACGTCAGGAAAAAAAGAAGTGGCAGAAATTTGTGCGAAAGTATCTTCTTTTGCGCGAAAACCTGTTTTGTGTTTTTGTACTGATTGATGTTCGGCATGCCCCGTTGGGCTCCGACCTTGAATTTATGGAATGGCTCGGGTTAAGCCAGATACCTTTTGCCATTATTTTTACCAAAGCAGATAAACTTAAACCTGGTGAAGTGGAGGAAAATATTCAGAACTATAAACAAAAAATGCTGGAAACATGGGAGACCATGCCTCCTTTTTTTGTCTCATCCGTTACCACTGGCAGTGGCCGGGACGAGATATTAGCATACATACAAAAGATTAACAGGGAAAATATGTAATTGGGATTCTCGCTTAAAATTATTAACTTGGAAATTGAAACGAATAAGGGCAGCAAAGCCTCTTCTTTGCAATCATCACAAAATAAAAATCTTACTGAAATAGCAATGGGCAGTAAAAGTCATCCACTAAAAATATTTTCCGGCAGAAAAACACAGCACCTCACAGAAAAAATTTGTGACAGTCTGGATGTCGATCTTGGTTTGTCTTCTTGTCCTGTTTTTGCCGATGGCGAGTTTGAACCATGCTATGAGGAAACCATACGCGGTTCGCATGTTTTTATTGTTCAGTCTACAACACCTCCGGCCGACAACCTGCTGGAACTGCTGCTGATGATTGATGCTGCCAAGCGGGCCAGTGCCTATAAGGTTATTGCGGTCATCCCTTATTTCGGGTATGCCCGTCAGGACCGGAAGGACAAACCCCGGGTATCGATAGGGGCCAAGCTGGTGGCTGATTTGCTTTCTGCTGCCGGAATCGACCGGTTGATTACCATGGATTTGCATGCCGATCAAATTCAGGGTTTTTTCAATGTCCCGGTTGATCATCTCTTTGCTTCGGCCTTGTTTATTCCTTTTATCAGTAAAATGGGGCTCAGCGATTTGGTTATTGCCTCTCCTGATGTTGGAGGGACCAAGCGGGCAAATACCTATGCCCGCATGTTGCAGTCCGATATGGTGATTTGCCATAAAACCCGGGCCCGGGCCAACGAAGTAAACAGCATGACCGTCATCGGCGAGGTGAAGAATAAAGACGTTATCATCGTGGATGATATGATCGATACCGCCGGAACGATAACCAAAGCAGCCAATTTGATGAAGAACAAAGGGGCAAAGAGCGTTCGTGCCTTTGCTGCACACGGGGTTTTGTCGGGTCCTGCCATTGAACGCATTGAACGTTCCGCACTGGAAGAGGTGTTCTTTACCGATTCCATTAAGATAAAAACGGACTGTGAAAAAATAAAATACATTTCAGTGGCAGATGCCCTCGGAGAAGCGATAAGACGGGTTTATAAAAATCAGTCAATAAGTTCGTTATATTACCGCTAATTTTTATCTTTGCACCGCTTTTTCCAAAAGCAGGAGCATTTAATTATGCATGCTGTTTGTTCTGCCTTTGGGCGGAAAGGACTGAGTACCATAATTATTAACGAAAAAAAATTGAAATGAAATCAGTAGCATTAAAAGGGATCAATCGCGATTCCCTTGGAAAGAAAGAAGCAAAAAAATTGAGGAGTCAGGGAATGGTTCCTGGTGTCCTTTACGGAGGTGATGATGTGGTGCATCTTGCCGTTGCTTTTAACGATCTTCGAAAATTAATTTACACACCTAATGTGTATTTGATTGATCTTGAAATTGACGGAGAGATACATAAGGCATTGATTCAGGATATGCAATGGCATCCGGTGGATGAAGAAGTTTTGCATGTTGATTTTCTGAAAATACTGGACGGCAAACCCATTCGAATTAACCTCCCTATTGTGCTCAACGGAACGGCTAAGGGGATTAAAGCCGGGGGTAAACTCAAGACCAATATGCGTAAGCTGAAAGTTAAAGCCCTTCCCGAATTTCTCCCGGATACCATTGAGATTGATGTGACTCAACTGGGAATTGGAGACAGTTATAAAGTAGGCGAATTGCAAAGGGATAACCTTGAATTTCTCGATAATAAATCCAATCTCATCGTAGGAGTTATTTCTTCAAGGGCTGCCCTGGCTGGCATGGCATTGCCTGAAGAGGAGGAAGAAGGGGAAGAAGGAGAAGAGTCTGCTGAAGAGGGAGAAACCGCTGAATCAGCCGAATAATCAAAAAAGAATGATTTTGTGAAGTATTTGATTGCCGGGCTCGGAAATATCGGCCCTGAATACAAAAATACACGTCACAACATAGGTTTTCAACTATTGGACGCTCTGGTGAGGGCGTCCAATATTTCTTTTAGCGATAAACGGTATGGGTTTGTGGCCGAATATAAATATAAGGGAAGGACATTTCTCCTCCTGAAGCCAACAACTTACATGAACCTGAGCGGAAGGGCCGTAAACTATTGGTTGCAAAAAGAGCAGATACCCCTGGAGAGGATGCTCGTTTTGGTGGACGATATTGCCTTGTCCTTTGGCGAATTACGTATGAAAGCACGGGGTGGCCCCGGCGGACATAATGGCCTGAAAAGTATTTCGGAAGTGCTGGGAACCCATAATTATCCGAGGCTAAGGTTCGGAATTGGGGATCAGTTCCATCCGGGATTTCAGGTTGACTATGTTTTGAGTGACTGGACAAGTGAAGAGCAAAAGATTTTACCGGAAAAAACAGATCGCGCTATCGAAATGATTCAAAGTTTCGGGACCATTGGTATTGAACGAACGATGAATTTTTACAATAAAAGGAAGTAGCATGCCGCAAAACGTCAGAATTGACAAATGGTTATGGGCTGTCCGAATTTACAAGACCCGTACTCAGGCCAGTGATGCCTGCAAAAAAGGACGTGTTATTGTTGGGGACCTGCCAGTAAAGCCCTCACGCGAAGTCAGTCCCGGCGATATGATTCAGGTCAAAAAAACACCGGTTACCCGGACTTACAAAGTGCTGGCCATTGCTGAAAAGCGGATGTCGGCCAAATTGGCAGAGGGTTTTGTGGAAGATATTACTCCTCCCGGAGAACTGGAGCTGCTCGAAACACAAAAACAGATGAAATGGTTTGGCAGAAAACCGGGTTCAGGCCGCCCCACGAAAAAAGAGCGCCGGAGTCTGGATGATTTTTTTGATCATTAATTCCTCTTTGCCAAAGAGTCAAATGTAGAATACAGGCATTGTCATTCTGAGGAAAGCCCAGCGACGGGGAATCTCAATTTCACCAGACCGGCGGATTTTGTGTTCGTTGTTTGGTGTTTGGTGTTTTTGGTTTCGGAGGTGTTTAGTTCGCTTCGCTCAGGGGAGTGCTTGTCCGACCGGCGGCGGAGCATGTCCGTTCCAGCGAATCGAAATGACAGTTTCTTTCAGCGTTTGTCATCCTCTCATCATGCCCCAAAAAATTTTGGATGGCGTCTCGAAATAACAGTTCAAAGTTGACTTGACACAAGAAAAAGATGGGTGTGTAAAAGTTCACTGGAATCCTTTTAACTATTAAATTTTACTTTACATGTTAATCGCACAAAAAAAGAGAAAAGAGAATATTGCGGAATACATCTTATACCTTTATCAGGTGGAAGACCTGATCCGTGCATTTCGCCTGGATATGGACCTGATAAACCAAAACCTTATTCCTGGTTATCGGGCTGATGAAAAAACAGCCCGTGAAATTTCAGCATGGTATGAAAATCTGGTTATCATGCTCCGGAAAGAGGGAAAGCATGAAAAAGGCCATTTGCAGTTTCTTGCAAACCTCATTGGTGAGCTCAATGAATTTCATTTGAGAATGCTGGAAACCAAAGAGGACAGAATGTATGTTCCCATTTTTCAGGCTGTGGCTGGCTTGCTTGCCGAGTTAAAGCAAAAAAATCCGAACGCTGTAAGTGATGTGGAAGTGGCTATTGACGGGATATATGGTTATTTATTGCTGAAGATGCAAAAGAAAGAGGTAACGCCCGAAACCGAAGAGGCCATAAAAAGGCTTAGTCATTGGCTGGGGCATTTGTCAGGGCTTTTCAGAAAATACGAAAAAGGCGATTTAGAATTTTAGGTCTTCCGGTTTTACGAACAAACTTCTTTCTTCGGCGGAAGGAAGGCGGCAGGTGTTTCTTTTTCCGAACCATTTGTAGCGATTCCGGGCAATCCACCGGTAAATGCCATCACTCCATTTCCGTGGGAATATCCGGAAAACAGCAACCCCTTTCCAGGGCCAGGGGAGCATGCGCGCTATTCTGAATACGGCATCCGATTCGAAATAAATGTTACTTTGAGAAATGAGTATAACCGAATCTGTTTCTGCCGGAATGTTGAATGCCTCACTCAGTTTTTGCCCGGTTTCCGATTGAAGGGATGCAAACCGGAATTTTCTGCGGACATCGATCCGAAGCAAAAAGTCAACGGTGCCATTACACAAATGGCAATATCCGTCGAACAAAATGATGGGATGGCTTATCATAGTGGTAATAACGATTTCAGGCTTGCTGAGTTTAAAGAGAAAGAAAAAGGGCAGCTCAACAGCTGCCCTTTATTAATGTTAACCCCCAAACACACAAGCAATACAGAATGTATTGCACTACAAATGTATGACATATAAAATTTAAATCAAAGTTTTTTTGTAAAAATCTGGACCTTTAAAAAAACTCAGGGAAAAAGGGATGTAAATCGAGTGGGTCACCCATTATTTCCTGTTGTTGTTTCAATTTTCCGGCAAGTTCTTTTAATTTTTCAGAATAGTCAGGATTTTCTGATAAATCATTCAGTTCTTCGGGGTCTTCAGCGATATGGAAGAGGTGCATTTTGGGGACCCCTGGATAAACAATCAGTTTGTACTCTTCCGTACGGACCATTCGCTGGAGGTTCCGGTAGGCTCCGTAAATCTGGGAATAGGGACTTTCGCTGATTTCGCCGGTAATAAGGGGCATAAGGGTGTTAAATTCCACGTATTCTGGTTTTTCGGCCCCGGCGATATCCAGGGATGTTGCCATCAGGTCCTGGAGGTAAATCTGCATCTCACGCTTTTCGTTTTCCGGGATATCCGGGCCAACAAGGATGCACGGGACACGCATGCTATGGTCATACATGTTTTGTTTTCCGAGGAGTCCGTGTTTTCCCACACCAAGTCCGTGGTCTGCACTAAACAAGATATAGGTGTTTTTGTCCTGGCCTGTATTTTTGAGGTGTTCCATAATGCGGCCAATTTGTTTATCCATGTGAGTGATAATGGCGTAATATTCCTGGCGATGGACTTTCACCGCATATTCTGTCCGGGGAAAAGGGGCCAGTTTCTCATCGCGCAATCCCGGTCCGCAGCCGATTTCATCTTTCCAGGGATACATTTCGTTAAAGGATTCCGGAACAGCAATATTTTCCAGGGGGTACATATCGACAAATTCTTTTGGAGATTGCCTCGGATCGTGCGGTGCATTGAACGCCAGGTACATGAAAAAAGGATTTTCGCTTTCTTTTGCCTGGTCTAAAAAGTTAATGGCATCGTTGCCCAGCACTTCACTCCAGTGGGTTCCTCCTTCCCAGAATCCGCCGTATTTGGTATGCCAGGGCAGCCAGGTGGAGTCTTCAGGTGACTGCGGGCGGTTGTAGGCCTCCGGTACTGACCGGGGCATTCCCGGGCGTATGTGGGAAACATACTGAAAAATGGAATCAGCCGGGAAATTAACGTGCCATTTTCCCGACATATAGGTATCGTAACCGGCATTTTCCATCATTTGGGACCAAAACATCCCATTTTCCTGATATCCGGGGTATCCGCCATCGGCAATGTCTTTAATCTTCCACAAAAAGCGGCCCGAGTTGAGCATGGCCCGGCTTGCCACACATACCGCACCATGCCAGGCTCCCATATTATAGGTATGGGTAAAGGTAACTCCCGACCGGGCAAGCTGGTCCAGACTTGGAGTGATGACCTCCGGGTTCCCCATCGCATGGACACCATCCCAGGTTTGATCATCTGCAAAAATGAATAAGATATTGGGCTTTTGAAGCTCCCCCGGGGGGGGTGAGCATGATAGGATGAAAAAAAACAGAAGCAGTAAAAGGGAATTGCGGTTCATCTTTTTGGTTTTTATTATTTTACCAAAAATAGAAATTGTTGATGAAAGTTATCAGTG
>CAYTDH010000023.1:14173-21524 GCA_964436325.1 uncultured Tangfeifania sp. | reverse complement strand
CGCGTCTACCAATTCCGCCATCCGGGCTTTTCCTTTTTGGAAAATTGGTGTGCAAAACTAACGATTTCAGATGAAATGCCAAAATAAAAGTTTTGTCTTTGTTCCGGATTTGAGGTCATACCCACATCAATGATTTCACGTGAAACAATAAATCACCTTCTCCAAAACAATTCCAAATAACTCAGGAGCTAAAATTCAACCTGTTTTTACTACCTTAGTCAGGTAAAGGTAAGGCATGCAATCTATGAGCAGGGAAAGCGATACAGATTTCTTCGGAAAACCGGGGATAAACGATGAAAAGGCTTTTGAAAAGCTTTTCCGGCGTTATTATGCACCCATGTGTCTTTATGCATCGTATTATGTGAAAAACTATGAAGACGCGGAAGAGATTGTACAACGGTTTTTTGTGGATTTATGGGAAAAAAGAGACCGGATTTCCATCGACGCTTCGGTGAAAAACTACCTGTTCCGATCGGTGAAGAATCACTGCCTGAATTACTTAAAGCACAATAAAATCAAAAGCCGCTATGCGCAAAATGAAATCAGCGAAAAAGAACCAACCGGAGAACCGGCTGATCCGTGGGTTGAACCCGGGTTGATGGAAAAAATGGAAGAGAGCATTCAATCCCTCCCCGAAAAAAGAAGAGAAATTTTCCGTTTAAGCCGCGAGGAGGGATTAAAATACAGGGAAATCGCCCAAAAACTCAATATCTCCGAAAAAACTGTAGAAACGCAAATAGGCCTGGCCTTAAAAACGTTACGCCAAAAACTCAAACTCTTTCTCCCTTTGATGCTGTTCTTTTTCTGATTCTTTTCAACTTCTCTTCAGGGTAAATGGATTTACGATTGTCTTTTTTATGGAGTATAAAAGAAAGGAAGCAACAAGTAGTTGCCCCGGAGAGCAGCAAAACAAGAGATTTAAAGACGAAACAAGAGAAGGGAGTACCCCTTCATATCATTATCAAAAAAACAACGATAAACCGTGAAAAAAGAGGAACCAACAGAAAAACCGGGGTGGGACATCATCAGTAAGTACCTCCACGATGAAGCTTCTCCCGGAGAAGTGGAAAAGGTGGAAAGCTGGACTGCAGCTTCTGATGAAAACCGCCGCGATTTGGAACAAAACAGGCAAATCCTTGAAGATGCAAGCGCATATTTCCAGTTGAAAAGGTTTAATGTCACTGCCGGCTGGCAAAAAGTTCAACAGCAGACCATGAAAACAAGTTCTCCCTCACCACAGCGGGTAATGTTTAACAAGCAAGCGTTTGTCCGGCTTTCAAGATATGCGGCAATGACTTTGGCGGTTTTGCTGTTCGGATTACTGGCTTATCAATTGGCATTTAATCCGTCCACACGCGAAATACAAAGTGAAATCATTCCGCCGGGCACTTTCATTGTCAATGAATATCCATTGCCTGATGGTTCGGTGGTTACCCTGAACAGCAACTCCAAAATCCGTTATCCCCGGCAATTTAAAGGAAAAGCCAGGGAAGTAACCATTGAGGGAGAAGCTTTTTTTGATGTGGCGCCAGATGCCGGAAAACCTTTTGTTATTCATGCAGGAGAGGCCGAAATTGAAGCTGTGGGAACATCGTTTTGTGTTTCGGCATTCCCGGAGCAGGGAAGGGTAGAGGTGATTGTTGAAACCGGCACAGTGCGTATCACAAAAAACAATGATAGGTTTCAGAATGAGCCGGTAACCATGATGCTTCATTCCGGTGAAAAGGGGATAATGGACCGAAAAACCGAAAAAATGGTAAAACGTCCAAACGACGATCCCAATTACCTGGCCTGGAAAACCCACAACCTGGTATTCAGGGAAACCCCGCTAAAACAAGTGGCAGCCCAGCTAAAAAAAGTGTACCACTGTGATATAGAGCTGGAGGAAGAAAAATTAAATGACCTGGTTTTATCGGCTGAGTTCAATCAAAAACCAGTGGATTTTATCCTCAATGTGGTACAATTAACGTTTGATTTAGAGTTAAAAAAAGAAAAAGGACACTACATACTTTCAGAAAACTAAAAAGGTAAAGAAATGAAAACAATACATTTAAAATCAGGAATCGCATCAGGGCTTTTGCTTGCCCTTTTTGCACTCATATCCATTTCCATTCAGGCACAGGAACCCAAAGAACAAGTGCTTGATCAAAACATCACCATCTATGCCGAGGATGAACCCTTATCGGATGTGATCGAAAAAATCTGTAATTATTTAAACCTGGATTATTCTTACAATTCACAAATTGTATCCGATAAAAAGGTGAATCTGAACATTTCGAACAAGCCCATCAAGTTTGTTTTGGAAAAATTGATGAAGGATTTCTACCTGCTGTTTGAAATCGAGGATAATATTTTGGTTGTCAGGGATTACATTCCCCTGGATGAGAGCATCGATTTCGATCGTGACTCCCGGCAGTTTCAGTCGGGCAACCGGGGATTTCTTTTCAACAATCAACGGGATAAGTCGATAACCATTGATTTCAAGTCGGCCAGTAATCTTATCATTATCCCTGTAACGATCAATGATTCAGATACACTGAATTTTATTCTCGATACGGGGGTCCGTTTTCCCATCATCACGGAGTTACCATTCGTCAATAAGTTAAATTTGAACTACTTAATGCCTGTCCAGGTCAAAGGGCTGGGGGAGGGGCATGAGCTCACTGCTTACCGTTCGGGGAATAACACCATGAAACTGGATGGTCTCACAGCACGGAACCAGGAAGTGCAAATGATCATCGATGAAAATTTCCAGATATCGCATATGCTGGGAATACCCGTTCACGGGTTGATTGGGTTCAATCTTTTCAAAGATTTTATTGTAAAAATTGATTATCCCAATGAAAGCATCACCCTTTTCAAACCTGAATATTACAATTACAAAGATCGCCGCAGGGATATCATTTTACCGCTGCACCTGGAAAACAACAAACCTTTTGTGCGCACCAGCATTGTAACTGAGGATCTGGAAGAAGTACCGGTGAAATTGCTCGTGGATACAGGTGCCAGCGATGCTTTATGGCTTTCCGAAAAGTCAGACGACCGCATTGATTTGCCTGAAAAACACATAGAAACCTTCCTTGGAAAAGGCCTCAACGGTAGTGTATTTGGAGCCAAGGGAAGAATCGACGGAATTTGGGTCGGGCCCCTGATCCTGCCTCAGCCCATTGTGGCCTATCCCAATTCGGAACTGATTGACCAGTTGATTTCCAATAACAACCGGAACGGAACACTGGGGGCAGAAATCCTCCGCCGTTTTGTGGTTACCATCGATTACCGCAACAACCGACTGACCATGAGGCCCACCCATAAGGTAAGAGATGATTTCAACTACAATATGAGCGGCATGGAAGTGGTCAATCCCATGCCGGGATTGCCGGTTTTTACCATCACTGACATTCGTGAAAATTCACCTGCCTATTTTGCCGGGCTCAAAGAAAATGATCAGATTCTATCGCTCAATTTCAGCAATCACCGTTCACTTGAGTTAAATGATATCAATCTGCTCCTGCAAAGCAGGGAAAATAAAAAAATCAGGATAACAGTATTGCGCGACGGTGAAGAACTTGAAACCTCATTCCGGCTCAAAAGGCTCTTTTAATGCGGCTGAATAAATGGTACATAACACTAACCATCCTGCTGTTTTCTTTCGGGTTGAAAGCACAACAGCAGGATGGTTCTGTTTTGGAAAGGCGTGTATCCATCAATGTTCAGAACCAACCCATCAGCACCATCCTGGACCACATAAGCTGGCAGGCAAGGGTCTATTTTTCCTACGATGCCTCCATCATCAATGCCCATCAGGAAACAAGCATTCAGGCAGTTGAAAAATCACTGTTTTTTGTTCTCCGCCAAATTTTCGATCCGGAGAAGTACTCGTTTTCCGAATTGGAAAACCAAATCATTATTTCCCGGAAAAAGGAGCCTGAAACCGATCCAAAAGAAGTGCAGAAGGACACCATTCCGGTGAAATATTTTTTCCTCTCAGGAAAGATTTTGGACCAAAAAAAGGAAGATCCCATCCCTTTTGCGTCGATTTCTGTTTTAAAAGAACCCATTGGCACCATATCCAATAAAGATGGAGCATTTCTGCTGAAATTACATCCCGATTATATCCATGATTCCCTGGTTGTTTCCTGTATGGGATACAAACAGGTATTCCTGCCGGCCTTTGAATTGCTTGATCAGGATATGCTTCTCATGGAGCCTATTTCCATTCGCATTCGCGAAGTTAAAGTCACTTCCATAGCTCCGGAAAAGCTACTTGAAAATATCCATAAAAACCTGGAAAAAAATTACAGCGGGAATACAAAACTCATGTCGGCTTTTTACCGTGAAACCGTAAAGCAAGACAAAAACTACATTAATGTTTCCGAGGCGGTTCTGGATATTTTAAAATCACCATATGTAAACACCTTCCGAACCGATTTGGTGCGTTTGGTTAAAGCCAGACAAATACCTGATGTTCAATCTTTTAAATGGATTAATTTCAAATTGCAGGGAGGGCCTTTTACCATTACGAAACTGGATTTGGTAAAAACCATGGAAAGTTTTATCGACCCGGAAACCCGTCCTTTTTATTCCTACAAAATAAAAAGGGTTGTCTGGTACAATAAACATCCGGTTTATGTTCTCGAATTTGAACCGGTTAAAGGCCTGGATTTCCATGGTTTTGTGGGGGAGTTGTATGTTCACCGTGAAACATTTGCGATTGTACATGCCCGTTTCGGTTTTAACCGACAGGGGTTGCGAAAGGCTTCGGGTATTTTGATTAAACGCAAACCACGTGGAGTAAAAGTAAAGGCTTCGTTTGTGGAATACCTGGTGAATTACCGGAAGTACAATGGCAAATTGCATCTGGCCACCGCCAGGGCATCGGTGAAATTCAAAATCCGCAGCAGGCGCGATAAAATCAATTCTGAATTCCATAGTGTTTCGGAGCTGCTGGTAACCAATCTTGAGTCTACAGAAATGAAACGGTTTACGCGCAAAGAATCCTTTTCACCCAAAGATATCTTTGTAGAAATGATTCATGAATATGACCCTGAATTTTGGGGGAATTACAATATTATTCAACCTGATGAGGATTTACGCAATGCCATTCCCAAACTGACAACACAGAACAATTAGCTCCCACGTTTAAAAAAACAATTTTCTTATCCTCGCAAAGGGTAACTGAAAAAACTTGTCTTTAAACAATTTTACGTAATTTTGAAGCAAATAAAAGCAATTACACAACATATTTATGCAACAATTCAGTACCAGGCAAAATAAAATTTCCAGGCTTATTCAGCGTGAGATGGCGGATATCATGCTTCAATTCAACAAATCACATTACAAGGGGAAACTCATAACAGTAACCATTGTCAGGGTAACCAAAGACATGGGAATTGCCCGTATCTATTTAAGCATCTATCCATCGCAATTTTCAGAGGAAATTTTAAATGACATTAAAGCGAAAAATAAAGCCATCAGAGGCGAATTGGGAAGAAAAATCGGGAAAAGTGTCCGGATTATCCCTGAACTGGAATTTTTCATCGATGACAGCCTCGATTATATCGAACATATTGATGAATTATTGGGCAAATAATATTCATCTCATTATCATTGTTAATTTTTAAAGGTATTCGATGGAACTCGTCATTTATAATGTTTCTCCTGTGTGCCCGCCGGCGGACATGACTCGTTTCATCCATGGCTTTTACATTGTTTATTTTAATTCCGTAAAAAATTGAATTTACCACTATTCATCGCAAAGCGTTACCTGTTTTCAAAGAAGAAACAAAACATCATCAATATCATTTCGGCGATATCGGTAGCGGGAATCATCATCGGAACAATGGCATTGGTTATTGTACTTTCGGTATTCAATGGATTCAACGATTTAATTGGGCGTTTTTTCAGCAATTTTGACCCCGATTTAAAAATTACCTCCCGCGAAGGAAAAATGTTTAACCCTTCGGAACATGCTTTTGAAGCGATCAGGGAAATTCCGGGAGTAATTCATTACGCTGAAGTCATTGAAGAGGTGGCGTTGTTAAAATACAACAGTCAGCAGTATGCGGCCATCGTAAAGGGAGTCCCGGATAATTATGCCCGCTATACCAATATTGATACCCTTATTGTTGACGGACAATTTTTACTGAAAGACCAGGGGGCGAGTTATGCGATAGTGGGGCAGGGGGTAGCTTATAACCTGGGAGTTGGCCTTACTTTTGTCGATCCCATACGGCTTTTTGTTCCGAAAAAAGGAAATCAGCCATCGGTTAACCTCTCACGTTCACTTAATTACGACTACATTTTCCCATCGGGCGTTTTTTCTGTTTTAGAAGAAATCGATTCCAAATACATTATTGTTCCTTATGAATTCGCTGCCGGTCTTTTTGAAAGCGGCAAACAGGCCTCGGCTATTGAACTTGGACTCGCCCCGGATGCAAACATCAAAAAGGTGCAAAATGAGGTGCAGGATATCCTTGGGAACATGTTCCACGTGAAAAACAAGTACCAACAGCACGATTTAATTTATAAAACAATGCAATCGGAAAAATGGGCCGCTTACCTGATTCTGGTTTTCATCCTGGTTGTGGCCTCTTTTAACATGTTGAGCAGCTTATCGATGTTGATCATCGATAAAAAAGATGATCTTTTTATTTTGCGCAGCCTGGGAGCCAATTCAAAACTTATACGCCGGATATTCCTTTTCGAAGGCTGGCTCATATCCGTAACAGGAGCCATAACGGGGGCATTGCTTGGAATTTTTATCTCGTGGCTACAGATAAAATTTGAGTTGATATCGCTTCCCGGAGCCGGATCATTTGTAATCACCGCTTACCCGGTAAAAATTATTTTTTCCGATATTTTCCTGATTCTGGGGGTTGTCCTCGGCATTGGTTTTATTGCTTCCTGGTACCCTGTACGGTTTATTTCACACCGGTATTTATTAAGCAACAATACATAATAATCTGATTTTTAATACTTTAAAACAATAATTTGGAATATGCTTATAAAATATTTACACCCTATAGGATTTATTCATCCGATGAACTCGAGTCATCAGATGAGCTGGCATTTTGGGGGTCTCTTCCTGCAAACTACAGGGTATATCCATAAAAAGCGTTAAAAAAAATGTTAACTATATGAAAGCATTGGTAAAAAGCAAAGCAGAAAAAGGAATTTGGATGGAAGATGTACCCATGCCCAGGGTAGGTCCGAATGATGTTTTGATAAAAATTAAGAAAGCAGCAATTTGCGGAACGGACCTTCATATTTTCAAATGGGATGAATGGGCCCAAAAAACCATAAAACCCCCGGTGGTCATCGGGCATGAATATATGGGAACCGTTGTTGAAGT
>CAYTDH010000023.1:0-14073 GCA_964436325.1 uncultured Tangfeifania sp. | reverse complement strand
CCATAAAACCCCCGGTGGTCATCGGGCATGAATATATGGGAACCGTTGTTGAAGTGGGTTCGGAAGTAGACCGGGTCAAAACAGGCGAACGGGTCACAGTAGAGGGCCATATCTCCTGCGGTTTCTGCCGGAATTGCCGTCGTGGCAGGCAACACATATGCGATCATACCATTGGTATTGGGGTCCATCGAAACGGAGGTTTTGCCGAATACATTTCAGTTCCGGCAAAAAACGTTTTGCACGTAGATGTAAGTATCCCCGACGAAATCATGTCAATCATGGACCCCCTGGGGAATGCCACCCATACGGCATTATCTTTTCCGCTTCTGGGAGAAGATGTTTTAATAACAGGAATCGGTGGTCCCATTGGTGCAATGGCAGCAGCAATTTGCAGGTTTGCCGGTGCCCGGAATGTAATCGGCACCGATTTAAGCCAGTTTCGTCGCAGCCTGGCAAGAAAAATGGGGGCCACCCGGGTCATTGACCCCAAAAACGAAAGCATCAAAGAAGCCATGGAAAGACATGGAATGGTGGCTGGTTTCGACATTGGCCTGGAATGTTCGGGATCCCCACAGGCATTCAATGATATGGTGAATCATATGTATAACGGTGGAAAAATAAGCCTCCTGGGCCTGCTTCCGGAAAAAACCCAAATTGACTGGAACAAAATTATCTTTAAAGGATTAACCCTAAAAGGAATTTATGGCAGGGAAATGTACGAAACATGGTACCATATGGAAATGATGCTCACATCGGGATTGGATATTACCCCGGTCATAACCCATAGATTTCGCGCCGATGAATACCAAAAAGCCTTTGAAATTATGGAACAAGGAAACTGTGGGAAAATTATAATGGATTGGGAATAAAGAATATACAAGAATGTTCCACGTGGAAACATGAAAATTGGATACCACTGAACTAAAAAAAAGAATTTATTTCTAACATTTATAAATGGTGAAAAAGGGATTGGTCATAAAAACAACGGGAAGCTGGTTTGCAGTGGAAGATGAAAAAGGGCGGATTTTTAATTGTAAAATCAGGGGAAATCTGCGCATTAAAGACATCAAAAGTACCAATCCAGTGGCCGTGGGAGACTGGGTTGATTTTTCAGAGCTAGAAGAACCTGCTGGAAATTCGGTATACCCAACAGGTTGGATTCATTCAATCCATGAACGGAAAAATTACATTATCCGCCGATCACCAAATCTTTCAAAACAATCGCATATTATCGCAGCCAATATCGACCAGGCAGTCCTGGTAGTAACCCTGGCCTGGCCTGTAACCACCACAACATTTATCGACCGTTACCTGGCTTCAGCAGAAGCATACCGAATCCCCGTATTGATTGTGTTCAACAAAGAAGACCTGTATTCCGATCAACAAAGGGAAAAACTCATTGAACTTCTCACACTTTATACGGCTATCGGGTACGAATGCCTCATAACTTCAGCCAAAACCGGGAAAGGTCTTGAACAATTTAAACAATCGATTAAAAACAAAAAAAATGTGATAAATGGCCATAGCGGAGTAGGCAAGTCCACATTGATTAATGCCATAGAACCTGGCTTGAATCTTAAAACATCTACGATTTCCAAAATGCATAAAACCGGAAAGCACACCACGGCTTTTTCCGCTTTGTATAAACTTTCGTTTGGTGGTTACATTATCGACACACCTGGTATAAAGGGATTTGGTATGCTGGAAATGGAACCCTGGGAAATATCTCACTATTTCAGAGAAATCTTTAACTATTCAAAATCATGCCAATATCACAACTGTTCGCATACCCATGAACCAGGTTGTGCTGTAAAAAATGCAGTCCAAAACAATAAAATTGCCAAAAGCAGATTCCTCAGTTACCTCGATTTACTGGAAGGGGATGACAAATACCGGAAACCTTATTAATTAAGCGGAGGAAGCAATAAAACCACCTCCTAAAACGTGTTCATTTTCATAAATTACCGCTGTTTGTCCCGGGGCAACCATGGCCAACGGCTTAAGCAATTCCAATCGGGCCTGCCCGTTGCTTAGGAGATGAACACGACATAGAGTTTCTTGCAAACGGTATCTGATTCTTACCGAATAGATATGATGGGCTGCCCTTTCCCTAAAACGCTCAAAATATCCATCGTTCAGGATAATTTTAGATTTATACAGATCAGCAAAATCTCCTAAAATTACTTCATTTTTATCAGGAATAATGGAGCTTACAAACAAAGGCTTTTGAGATGTAATTCCTAACCCTCGCCGTTGTCCTATCGTATAGTGGAAATAACCATTGTGAATTCCAATCTTTTGCCCTTCTTTGTCTAAAAAATCGCCTGATTGACTGGAAAACCCATATTCCTGCAAAAATTCACGGTAATTCTTACCTCTGATAAAACAAATCCCATGGCTTTCCTTTTGTTTTTCCACCTGGTCCAATCCATGTTTCAGGGCAATATCCCTGACTTCATTCTTGGTCAAATCACCTAAAGGAAACAAGGTCCTCTTAAGAATTCCGGGTTTTAAACCCCAAAGGAAAAAGGATTGATCTTTTTTTTTGTCAATACCTTGAGAAATAAGGATATCCTCATTATACCCATCCGTCCGAACATAATGACCTGTTGCAATGAATTCGGTTTGAAAGTGATCAGCCATTTCCTGAAGGAACTTAAATTTGATTCCGGGATTGCAAAGTGCACAAGGAAAAGGTGTTCTTCCATTGGCGTATTCAGTAAGGAAATTGGTAATCACCAAATCATGAAAGGGCTGTCGCAGATCTACAACTTTGTGTGGAATATTAAGCTTGTCACATACATTACCAGCAAGTTGAACAGAAGGGGATTCGGGATGATGATACGGTGATAAAATAAATGTAACCCCAATGATTTCAAATCCTTTTTGTTGCAAGAGGAGGGCAGCCACAGAACTGTCAATTCCACCACTCATTGCAAGAAGTACTTTTGATCTGTTTCTTGCCATAAATTGTTAAAATAAATGGATTATGGATTTTGATGAAAATATTGATAAACCAATTGACCTTTGAATTTACCAACAGATTGATAAAGCTTTTCTTTCGGGGCTTGTTTAATATTCTTTACAGACTTAAAATCCCGCAACATTTTTTGAATGGTTTTTTCTCCAATTCCTTTAATACTGGTAAGTTCAGATGAAATCATACCCGTAGAACGCTTACTCCGGTGAAAAGTAATTCCAAAACGATGGGCCTCATCTCTTAAATGTTGAATAACTTTCAATGTCTCAGAATTTTTGTTAATATACAAAGGGACTGAATCACCCGGAAAATAGATTTCTTCGAGTCTCTTGGCTATACCTATAATTGGAATTTTCCCTTTGAGGTCAAGTTTATCCAGAGCATGAACAGCAGCAGATAATTGTCCTTTTCCCCCATCGATAACGATCAAATGGGGCAGGGGTTTTTGTTCATTCATCAACCGCTTGTACCGGCGTTCTACAATTTCTTCCATAGAGGCATAATCATTGGGTCCTGTTACAGTTTTCACGTTGTAATGGCGGTACTCTTTTTTAAGTGGCCGGGCCTTTTTAAAAACCACACAGGCGGCTACAGGATTGGAACCCTGTAAATTACTATTGTCAAAACATTCAATTCGCTCTGGAAGTTCATCCAAACGAAGGTCTTCTTTGATGGTTTGCAACACTCGTTTTTCCCGTGTTTGGGGTTGATGCTGAATCAATTGTTTTTCTTTCTCGAGCTTAAAATATTTAGCATTTCGAAGGGAAAGATCCAATAATTTCCTTTTATCACCTCGTTGCGGAACTTTAAAAACAACGTTATCAATTACATTCTCCAGAGGAAAAGGAACCAATATTTCCCTTGCATTACTCATAATTTTCTGCCGGATATCAATAATCCCTGCCATAAGAAGTTCTTCACGGGGCTCATTCAACTGCTTCTTTATTTCCAGCGTAAAGGTTTGAATAATGGCTCCCTGAATGACTTTGAGGTAATTGATATACGCAAATTTTTCATCCTGATCGATGGAAAATACATCAATATCGGTAATGGTTGGGGAAACAATGGTCGATTTACTCTGATACCTTTTCAGTGAATCGTATTTTTCTTTCACCTTCAGGGCTTCCTCATAGTGCATTTTATCGGAAAGTTCATTCATAACGTTTTCCAGATGTTTGACAACGCCGGAAATATTTCCTTTCAGTATATTATGGATGTCGGATATTTTTTGATCGTACACCTCTTCAGGAATAAGGCCTTCACAAGGGCCTTCACAATTTCCTATATGGTATTCTAGGCAAACTTTAAATTTACCTTTTCGAATGTTTTCAGGGGTTAAATTGTAATGACAGTTCCGAAGTTTATATTCCGATTTGAACAGACTTAACAATGTTCGCACGGTATAAATGGAGGTATACGGACCAAAATATTTGGAACCATCTCTTTTAAGATTCCTGGTTTTATGTACGCGCGGAAAATGCTCATTGCGTATAACAATCCAGGGATAACTTTTATCATCCTTCAAGCGGATATTGTAGCGAGGTTGATATTTTTTAATCAGATTATTTTCGAGTAGCAGAGCATCTTGTTCGGTTTCAACAACCATGTGTTTAATATCCGCAATATTATTAACCAAAAGAGCGGTCTTGCGGTTATCGCTTTGCTTATTAAAATAGGAACTAACCCTTTTCCTTAAATTTTTGGCCTTACCGATATAGATAATATTACCCTTATTATCAAAAAACTGATAAATGCCTGGCAAGTCAGGCAAAACCCCGATAACTTTTTTAAGACTATCGATATACCTATTTTTCGTAAAAAATTTCAAAATGATTCAATAATTCACCAAAACATGAGGATGGTATTGGTTAACCACCTTTTTTGAAGGAGTATCTAAAAAAGTCAAATCACAAAGAAAACTAAAATAAATTTGTTGTATGCCTGCAAATTGTACCATTTTTAATACAGCTTCAGCGGTCCCTCCGGTGGCAAGCAGATCATCATGAATCAAAACCACATCATCTGCATCAAGGGCATCGGCATGAATTTCGACAACATCAGTTCCATACTCTAATGAATAAGTTTCTGAAATTTTTTGTGCAGGCAACTTTCCTTCTTTTCTAACCGGGACAAAGCCCGAATTTAAATCCCGGGCAATAACCCCACCCAAAATAAAACCACGGGATTCAATTCCAAGCACCTTAGTAATCCCCTTTCCTTTGAACTCTTTAATAATAGCATTGGAAACAAATTGAAAAGCATCCTTATCTTTCAACAAAGTCGTGATGTCTTTAAAATTAATTCCTTTAGTTGGGAAATCAGGGATTTCACGAATAATACTTTTTAAATTCATATTCCTTTTTATAAATTAAAGTTCCACGTGGAACATTATCGCCCAAGTAATACCAACAATACATTAATATCAGAGGGCGACACACCGGAAATCCTTTTTGCCTGCCCAATGGTTTTTGGATTTATTCTGGAAAGTTTTTGTCTTGCTTCTGTAGACAAAGATTTCAATTCGCTATAATTAAATTTATTTTCAATTTCAATATGCTCAAATTTTCCCATCTTTTCCGCAAGATTTTTTTCTCGTTGAATATAGCCTTCATATTTAATGCCGATTTCGGCACCTTCCAAAATTTCGTTCTTTCGATCGTGCGGAACACCTTTGAGAAATTCATGGAACGGCCCTATGGTCGAATCCAGATCAAATATCGAAATCTGAGGCCGTAAAAGAATGTCGTGAAGTTTAACACCTTGTTTAAGTTCAGTGGTCCCTCGCTCTGTAAGTAATTGGTTTACAAACCTTGGCTTAACGCTATATTGCTTAGTGAACCCGATAATCTCCGAAATAAAGGACTTTTTTTGCTCCAATAATTTTTTACGTTCTGGAGAAGCAAGACCCAATTTATAACTTTTTTCTGTCAACCGCAGGTCAGCATTATCCTGGCGTAACAAAATCCGGAATTCCGCTCTGCTCGTAAACATACGGTAAGGTTCATCAACACCCTTAGTAACCAAATCATCAATGAGAACCCCAATATAGGCTTCATCTCTTTTTAGAACAAATGAATTTTGTGAATCATGACATTTAAGGTGGGCATTAATCCCGGCCATGATTCCCTGAGCACCTGCTTCTTCATATCCAGTGGTGCCGTTGATTTGTCCGGCAAAAAAAAGATTCTTAACCAATTTCGTTTCCAGGGTATGAAATAACTGAGTGGGTTCAAAATAATCGTATTCAATCGCATATCCTGGCCGGAATATTTTAGTTCGTTCAAACCCGGGAATTTTTTGAAGGGCTTTGTACTGAACATCCCAGGGGAGGGAAGAGGAAAATCCATTTAAATAAAACTCGATGGTGTTTTCTCCTTCGGGTTCAAGAAAGAGCTGATGCTTTTCCTTTTCGGCAAAAGTAATAAGTTTGGATTCAATGCTCGGACAATACCTTGGCCCGATGCTTTGAATAGTCCCATCAAAAAGGGGAGCAATATCAAAACCCAATTCAAGCTGTTGATGAACCTGGGGATTTGTATAAGCAATCCAGCATGAACGTTGTTTAAGCTTGGTTTGAGTACCAGGCAAAAAAGAGAAAGTGGTTTCCACTCCATCACCTTTTTGTTCGATCAATTGCAAAAAATCAACAGTGCGTCCATCAATCCTTACTGGAGTACCTGTTTTTAAACGACCTGTTTTAAATCCAAATTCAAAAAGTTGTTCGGATATATTATAGGAGGCAGCCTCTCCAATTCTACCCCCTTTCATTTGAGTAGAACCAACATGAATCAGCCCGTTTAAAAAAGTTCCATTGGTTAAGATAACAGTTTCGGAATAAAAGGAAACACCCATTTTGGTTTTCACTCCTTTTACCGTGCCGTTTTCAATTATTAAGGATATTACGGCATCTTGCCATAAATCCAAATTAGAAATGCCCTCCAGCCTATTACGCCATAATTCGGTAAAACGAAACCTGTCGTTTTGTGAACGGGGGCTCCACATAGCCGGTCCTTTAGAACGGTTTAACATCCGGAATTGAATCGTACTTTCATCTGCAATGACCCCGGAATACCCACCTAAGGCGTCGATTTCCCTTACAATCTGCCCTTTTGCAATACCTCCCATGGCGGGATTACAGGACATTTGGGCATATTTAGTCATATCCATACTTATAAGCAGGGTACGTGAACCCAAATTAGCTGCTGCTGCTGAGGCTTCACACCCTGCATGACCACCCCCTACTACAATAACATCATATTTCAACTCCATGATTATCCAAATTGAAATCAATAAATGATAAATAATAATTCTCTTTTCCGCGCATCAATTCCTTTTCCTTTTTGGTCTTATCATCATAACCGGTTAAATGAAGCAATCCGTGGAAAATAACCCGAAAAAGTTCTTCCCTAATGCTTACCCCAAAGCTAACCGCATTTTCTCTAATACGGTCTACACTTATAAATAAATCCCCTTGAACATATTTTTTTTCATTATAATTAAACGTGATAATGTCCGTAAAATAATCATGATTCAAATATTTCTTGTTCATTTGCAGAAGATATTGATCAGAACAGAAAATAATTCCTATTTCACCTAGCATCATTCCTTCATTTTCAACAAGATGAATAAGTTTATCCTGTAAAAAGGAATAGCATATTTTAAATGGTTGAACCCCTTCAAAATGATACTCAATAGTACTCACCTGCATTCGATTTTAAATTGAATACACTTCCCCTCGCTTTTAAATTCAAGTTCGTTACTCAGTGATTTAATAATATGTATTCCCCGGCCCGATTCCATTCGAATATTATGATGAACCGTAGGATTTTTAAGTTTATCATATTCAAAACCCTGACCCTCGTCCTCTATTTCAATGGTAATCGTTTCGCCGGAGCAATCAGCTTTAACAAACACTCTCTTACGCAAATCTTGTTTATTTCCGTGTTGAATAGAATTTAAAAGGGCCTCTGACAAGCACAAAAAAACCTTATTAAAATAATTCTCAGGCAATTCATACCTTTTAAAAAAGGAGTGCAAAAAATACTCTGCCCTTTTAATTTCCTGAATGTCGGACTTAATAATCAATATATCATTCTTTTCATCCAAAATTTTCATTCATTAATGTTATTCAAATAGTTTTTGTATTTTGAATGGTAAAAATTATTCAATTGATGGGAATTCCGGTTTAAATATTCTATAGAAAAATTCTTATTTTCCTTATAATCAAAAAAACGGGCTGGGTCGCTAAAGAAATCTTCAGCAGTCTCACTTTCCCTTTTATCTTCAAATTCTCTTTCTAATTCCGCTTGTTCAGCCTCCAGTAATCGGGTTGTTATTTGATTTTGTCGTTCAATCATGCGGGAATTAACGTTTTTATTCATCAACTCTTTCCGGTTTTGTTCAAGCATTTTATCAATCTCTTGAAGCGTTTGCCGGGCTCCACTCCCAACGGACCCATTATTCATGATTTCCCGCAACATTTGTTGCATCATTTCATGCTGCATTAAGCTTTTCCCCATTTGTTCACTCATTTTAGACCCTTCTCCATTTTTCATCTGATCAAGCATCTGTTGCAACTGTTGCTTCAAATTTTCGGAGGATTTTTTCATCATATTCATACCGGGTTTGCCGCTGCCGGGTTTTTCACATTGCTGATCCCCCGGTTGAGCATTAGCCATCTGCTCTTCAAGATTTTCCAGAGCTTCATTGAGAATTAAAGCTAAATTATTGGCTGCGGTAATAACATACTGCTGGCTGGACCTTGCAGCAGGAAACCTGGCTTCATCCAAATGACCCCGAATTTTATCCAAATTCATTTCCATAGTCAGTAGTTCATTATTAACGAGACTATTGATTTGGGGAGTCCTTTTTGCAAGGGCATATAACGAATCCTTAACAATAAAACTTTGATTTTTAATCCTGCTTTGTTTCCGATTCAATTCATTTAGCAGGGGATCATTGGTATTAATACTTTGCAATTCCTCCAACACCTCTTCCTGCTCAAAAGATAAGTAAACAAGATTCCCCAAAATTTGCCGCAGGTTCTGAATATTTTCCATGTTTTGTTCCATGGTATTGGAATCAAGCATCTGTTGCATGGCAAAAGCCATACCTTCCAACTTTTGAGCAGCGTTTTCAAGAAATTCTTCGGACTTTCTCTTGTTCTTTTTATTCATTTGTTGAATGGTCTCATCCATACTGTTTTTGGAATCATCGAATTCTTTACTGAAGTCATCAAAATTAAGCGGTCGTTCAAGTTCTTCATTCATTTCCAAAGCTTGCTCTATTTGTTGTTGAAGCCGGTCAATATCCTGCTTCTTTTCCTCAACTTGTTGAATGCCATTTTCATAATCAAAATCCCCAAGAATATCTTTTGCCAGTTGTTTTTTAGTTTCAGCCATTTGCTGAATTTTATCAATAACCTCCTGAATTTTTTGTTCTACTTTCATTCTTCGCAACATTTCAAGATTCCTGTCCAGTTGCTTTTGCAAATCTTCATAACTCAAATCCATTTGTTGTGAAAGTTGATTCAATTTTCTGGGATCAAATTCATCAGCCAATTTATTAAACTCTTCCATCAATTCCCGAAGTTCATCCGTAAATACTTCTTCCAGCAAAGCTTCAATTTCATTTTGTTTATCAACAACTTCTTGATTTTGATCTTTAAAGGAATCAAGATAATTGTTTAATTTTTCATTGTCCTGTTTAATTTGTTCATAAAGCTTTTCCAGTTTCGATTGTTTGGATAAAACATCATTTACCATTTGAGATTTCTCCCATTCGGAAATATTTGAATCCATATTTTTCATCCGAAGATTTTTTAAATCCTTTTGGATGTCCCGAGCCATTTCCCTGCTTTGTTGCAATTGGTCTTCAATATCTTTAAATTGCTGATTTTCATTGGCTAAAATATCATCTTCATCTGGAAAACGAAAAGAATAATGGTCAGAAGTAGTGGTCTTATAATCATTAATAACATCATTATCAGAAACAGAAAAATAATA
Organism: uncultured Tangfeifania sp.; assembly: GCA_964436325.1. Classification (GTDB taxonomy): domain Bacteria; phylum Bacteroidota; class Bacteroidia; order Bacteroidales; family Prolixibacteraceae; genus Tangfeifania. The sequence goes on along the minus strand of CAYTDH010000023.1, from coordinate 4,089 downwards.
CGAAATACCGGTTGATGATGGATCAATTCCTTCAAAATCAAAACTATAGTAAAATTCCTGATCCGTAAGATTCGGCACAAAAGGTATAGAAACAGCAGAATCCTGATGATTCACATTATAATGAAATTGAAGATCAGAAAACCCATAGTCGTCACCAATCGTACCCCTGAAAAAAAAGCGGGTAAGTTTCATCGAATCCTGAACGGGAACGATCCCAATTTCCGGAAACAAGTCAGGAACCACGTCAACGTCGTAGGAGAGCGCCAACTCAGCCTTGGTCATCCTGTTTTTGATATAGACATGATATTTCCCTGATTGATTAAAGATTTTATTGTATATGAACGCTCCTTCGTTCTGCGTAGCATAGTGCATCAAGGAATCACCGTCGAACATGACATATACTGTATCCAGGTCAATCCCTTCAAATTCCCATTCCACTTCAGTCCCTTCGGGAACCTGTAAATCCCCACTGTTTTCCTGAACTTTCTCAGGCAGCTCTGTATAAGTGGGGGGTTTTATGGTAACCTGGAAACGGTTAATACCCGGATTTGGAAGCAGGCGAAGAAAATGCCTGTCGGATTGAAATTTCCCATCGGTAAAATAAAATTGCACCGGATTGATCACCGATGATATTTCAAACTGAAACTTACCTGACGAAATGGGTTTCATCAGATAATTATTTCCCTCGATATTAATATACAAAATTTGGGGAATCTCATCCCCCTGGCATTCCACTTCAATTTGAAAGGCCTCACCTTTAGTAGCTTGCAAATTGGAAGTAAGCAATTGAAACTGAAACGGGGCTGGTTTCACAAATTCCTGATTAAAATGGATAATCCTGTTGGTGGCTGTGGTAAATACCGACCGGTCAATAAAAAAAACAGTAGTGGTTACGATAAGACTTATCGAAAAATAAACTAAAACCATTTTCAATTGCTTAAACTGGACTGCGTCTTTAAAATTAAACAAATCGAGCTGCGAAATTTTTTGGTCAATACTTGCATGAAGAATCTCAGGAGAATATTGACTATCGGAAATGGAGGAAAGTTCGATAACATTCAACAATTTATCCTTGATATCGCCAAAATGCCTGTGAATCATTACGGAACTTCTCCGAAGATCCATGGGCTTGATAACATGAAAAAGCTTTAAAACAGGAACAAGAATAAATTGAATTGCTAACAGTGCGCCAAAAATAACAAACCCGTAAAAGAGGCCTTTCCGGATGGGGGAAGAGAGGTATACAAAATATTCGATAACAGAGAATAGGGTATACAAGGCAAGCAGGATAAACAAAGTTATTACAAATCCCTTAATGATTCTGAATAGATAATACTTAAAACGAAAGGCTTTTAGTTTATTAACAAGTATGTTGAAATTTTCTGTCATTTCTTCTAATTTATTTTACCCCAGTATTTTAAAATACAAAGGTTATTAACAATTGTTTCATCTGGTACTGAAAAAAACAAAAATAAACTTTTAAAACAAAATTTGCATCATAAAGGAATTCATCCTCTAAAATAATTTGGCAATAAAAAGAGAAAATTAAGGAAAAAATTCAGAAAGAATATTCACACGTAATAAACGTTAACGCTATTGTTGAAAACGATATCAAGAAAAAGGAGTAATTGTTAAAAAAGAAGCAGAAAAGTTTGGTTTGCAAAATCTTATTACAAAAAAGAGTGTTAATAATTTGGTAAATAAGTTGTGTGAGCTATATTTAAAATTTCTAAAAAATAGAAATTAACACCAATGAACAGACTATAATTACAATCATTAAATATTACTTTTGTTTTAAGTCAAATATAATAATAAGGAATCAATTGAAAATACTTTTAGTAGAAGACAATTTATTAAATCAAAAGGTCGTTGGATTTCACTTAAAGAAAAAAAATTATGATGTGATTAGTGTAACCAACTGGCGGGATGCTTTAGAAGAGGTCAAAAGCAATTCTCTTGATCTTATTTTAATGGACATCATGCTTCCCGAAATGAACGGCTTTGAAATTACTGCAGAGATAAGGAAATGGGAGAAGTCAAAAGGGTTAAATAAGGGAATTCCCATTATTGCTCTTACGGCGAATACCCTGGATAATGACAAGGAAAAGTGTTTACAAGCCGGGATGGATGATTTTTTACCCAAACCCTTTTCTGCTGAAGAATTATACGCAGTGATTGAACAGTTTTTATCCCCTTCAAATGAGTGAGGCGATAGATATCAGAGGAAATGAGTATCCGGAGAATGAAAAAGAACTGGACCGGAAACTGAGACCACTGGAGTTTGATGATTTCAGCGGGCAGCATCAGATTGTTGAAAATTTGAAAGTTTTTGTCAAGGCCGCGTCATTAAGAAATGAGGCATTGGATCATGTATTACTTCATGGTCCGCCTGGTTTGGGCAAGACCACTTTATCGCATATCATAGCCAGTGAGCTAGGAGTAGGAATAAAAATGACGTCAGGTCCGGTACTTGATAAACCCGGAGATTTGGCCGGTTTGCTTACCAATCTCGAAGAGAGGGATGTCCTGTTTATTGATGAAATTCACCGTCTTTCTCCCATTGTAGAAGAATACCTGTATTCAGCAATGGAAGATTTTCGTATCGATATCATGATTGATAAAGGCCCCAGTGCACGTTCTGTTCAACTTGAACTTCAACCATTTACCCTGATTGGGGCAACTACCCGTTCCGGCCTTTTAACTGCTCCTTTGCGTGCACGGTTTGGAATAAATTCACATCTTGAGTATTATGATAATGAAGTTTTGACCGGAATTGTAAAGCGGTCGGCAGGGATTCTCGATGTGGCGATCAGTGAAGAAGCCGCTGTTGAAATTGCAGGAAGAAGCCGGGGAACACCCCGCATTGTGAACTCCCTTCTACGCCGGGTACGCGACTTTGCCCAGGTGAAAGGAACAGGGAATATTGATTTGGCCATTACCAAAATGGCATTGAAGGCCATGAATATTGACCAATACGGTTTGGATGAAATGGATAACCGTATTTTGCTCTGCATTATCGATAAATTTAAAGGTGGTCCTGTAGGTATCACAACCATTTCTACCGCTGTTGGCGAAGATAGCGGAACCATTGAGGAAGTGTATGAACCCTTTCTCATAAAAGAAGGATTTATTAAAAGAACACCCCGCGGTAGAGAAGCAACAGCATTGGCGTATAAACACCTCGGTAGGGTTCAGTATGGAAATAATCCAACCCTATTCTAGCGGTACTCGTTTGATTTCAAACAACCTTGGCCACCATTTTCCTGTAACAAAAAAACGATCATCCCCGGAGTCATAGGCAATACCGTTTAAATAATCAATCGTATCATTCGTTGTTTGATATAAATTGAGCAATCCTTCAAGGTTGATTTCTGACAAGACTTTTCCTGTTTCAGGATCAATTTCAATAATCAGATTGGTGGTATAAACATTGGCAAAAACAGAACCGTTGATGTATTCCAGTTCGTTAAGGTTATTGATGATGCCACGGTTATTGGCTACCTCAATTTTTTTTATTTCACTGAGATTTTCAGGATCGAGCCATATCAATTGATGGGTTCCGTTGCTCATAATAAGATTTTTTCCATCGTTGGTAAGTCCCCAACCCTCTTTCGATTGGAATCGAAAACTATCCAGAAGGGCAAAATCGTTTTTTCTGTAGATGAACCCTTTTTGAGCGCGGTAGGTGAGTTGATAAATTTTTTCGTTGAAAAGCGTAATGCCCTCGCCAAAATATTTTTCATCGAGACGAAATTCCTGTAAAATGGTTCCATTCTTCAGGTTTACTTTGAAAAGTCCCGATGATCCTTTTTCACCTGTTCCTTCGTAAATAAAACCATCATGAAATTCCAATCCCTGGGTAAAAAATGTTTTATTGTGGGGATAAACATTAACCGTTTGATAGGTATATTTTTCAGGTTCAATGTCAGAAACAACATTAATCGAAATGACTCTCGTATTGCTTACACTGTCTGTTTTGGTGGCAACGACCTTAAAACTGTTTCTTCCAATTTTGTCGAGTTCAACGCTTTCAACCTGAAATTTAAGTTCGTTGCTTTCTTTAATCAGTTCTTCTTCGTAATAAAGTTC
>CAYTDH010000022.1:0-22011 GCA_964436325.1 uncultured Tangfeifania sp. | reverse complement strand
ATGATGCCAATTCCATATTCCAGTCCGTGATGCAGGCCAACCCGGTCAACTTTCCGAAATACTATGGGAAAACCGATGAAACGCAATACTTAAATCACACGCTTTTCGGGAATAAAGGAAATGGCGGAATGCCGAATCCGTATGCCGACATGGTTAAGGGATACAAAGACCGGTTCACCTCAACCATTCTTTCGCAGTTTCAGCTTGAACAGGATCTTGATTTTATTACTGATGGCCTGAAATTCAGGGGGATGGCTTCGGTGAAGAGTTACAGTATGAACCAAAATGCGAGAAGTTTCACTCCTTTTTACTATGGAATGGCAGAACTGGAAACTGAAACAGGAATTGTGCACGATCTTTACCAGATTCAGGAAGGAACTGAATTTTTGAATGATCCCGTGGTTGAAAACCTGGCAAACAGTAGTTTCTATTTTGAACTGGTGACAGAATATAGCCGCACTTTTGCGGACAGGCATACCATTGGTGGTCTGTTGGTATATACGCGCAGGGAATTGTTAAATACGCTTGGTGGAAATTCCTATGCCACATTGCCCTCCAGGAACCTCGGATTATCGGGGCGTACAACTTATGCTTACCATAACCGTTATTTTCTGGAACTGAACTTCGGCTACAATGGATCGGAGAAATTTGCTGAAAACCACAGGTTTGGATTTTTCCCGTCGGCAGGAGCCGGCTGGTCCGTTTCAAACGAGGCATTTTTTGAACCTGTCAAAAATGTTATTTCGCAGTTGAAACTGAAAGCCACCTATGGATTGGTTGGAAACGATGCCATTTCCGATCCCAACGATCGCTTTTTTTACCTCTCCAACGTAAACTTAAACGATGGTGGCAGAGGGTATACATTTGGCCGCGATTTTGGGAATTCGCATTCCGGTTACATCATCAACCGTTACCCAAACCCCGATATTACCTGGGAAGTGGCAGAAAAAGCCAATTACGGCCTCGAACTGGGATTGTTTGAAAAAGCAACGTTGCAGGTAGATTATTTTACGGAATTCAGAAAGAATATTTACTGGGCAAGGGAATATACCCCTGAAACAATGGGCTTGACGGCCCCAATCAGCAGTAACATTGGTGAAGCAAAATCAACCGGTGTTGATATTTCGCTGGATTACAACCACTTCATCAATAATAATTGGTGGGTGACCTCAAGAATGAACTTTACCTATGCCACAAACGAAGTACTTAAAAACGGCGAACCGGAATACGAGTATGATTATATGAGCCGCATTGGCCAGCCGATTAATCAGCAGTGGGGACTGGTTGCCGAAAGGCTTTTTATCGATCAGTATGATCTTGAAAATTCACCGGCACAATTTAATCAGGCAGGTTCCAACTTCGATTACCTGCCCGGCGACATTAAATATGTAGATGTAAACAATGACGGACAGATAGATGACCGCGATGCTGTTCCGATTGGATACCCGGCGGTGCCTGAAATTGTTTATGGCGCAGGCGCTTCTTCCGGGTACAAAAATTTCGACGTCTCTTTTTTCTTTCAGGGAATTGCCCGTGAATCGTTCTTTATTAACCCGCAGGATATTGCCCCGTTTATCGGGGAAAGAAACGCGCTCACCATTATTTCCGACAACCACTGGTCAATAGATAATCCCGATCCGTATGCCTTTTGGCCGCGCATGTCCACCCTTCCTGTTCCGAATAATGAAAGAAACTCAACCTGGTGGCTTCGCAACGGAAGTTTTGTGCGCCTGAAAAGCGCTGAAATCGGTTATTCGCTCCCTGATAATGTACTCAACAAAATGAACATTGAACGGGCGCGCATTTATTTAAGCGGAACGAATTTGCTCACATTTAGCAAATTTAAGTTATGGGATCCTGAAATGGCCGGCAACGGACTGGGATATCCGCCACAGCGAATTTATAACATTGGAATTCACCTGACACTGTAAAATGCTATTCATAATGAAAAAGAAAATACAACATACTATGTTACAGACAGATAAAAAATACTATTTCCTGGTACTGCTGCTGGTACTTTTGGGGTCCTGTTCTGATTACCTGGATATTGTTCCTGATAAAACCCAGGAACTGGAATTGTTGTTCGAACGCAAAGACGCAGCCTATAAAGCACTGGCAACCTGTTATCATTACCTCCCGCAGCAAGACGGGGTTTATTCGACTCACGCTTTTGCCTCGGATGAACTGACAACTCCCATTCAGCAGGAAACTCCTGGTGTGGAACTGATGCGCGGGAAGCAGTCCACCTCAGATCCGTTACTCAGCTACTGGTCGGGATATTACGCGCACGGCAGAAGTCAGGAGTCGCTGTTCAAAGCCATTCGCGACTGCAACATTTTCATTGAAAACATTGATATGGTGCGCGATATGGACGAACCGGAAAAACAACAGTGGAAAGCAGAAGTGGTTTTTCTGAAGGCTTATTATCACTTTTTAATGTTGTCGCAATTTGGTCCCATTCCCATTGTTGATGAAAATCTTTCTGTTTCGGCAGGTGTTGAGGAGGTGAGGGTAAAGAGAAAACCAGTGGATGAGGTTTTTGAATACATTGTTAATACTATTGAAAAAGCAATTCCGGATTTACCCGAACGTGTAACTTCTGATATCAACCTGGGACGCATCGATAAAGTTATTGCTGCTTCCATAAAATCGAAAGTACTTCTTTATGCCGCCAGTCCTTTGTTTAATGGAAATTCAGAATTTTACGAAACGTTCACAGATGAGGAAGGGAACAAACTCTTCAACACCACTTACGATGCTGAAAAGTGGAAACGGGCTGCCGATGCCGCTGAAGCTGCTATAGATGCAGCAATTGCAAATGGTCTTGAGCTTTACATTTACGAGGACATTGTGCCAACATTTGATTCTGCAGCCTACAAGGATGAGGAAGTTCAGGCGCTATACAATTACCGCTACATGTTTACCGATAAATGGAACCGCGAGCTGATTTGGGGGAATTCCGATCCGGTAAACAACGGGGATTGGTGGACACTCCAGGCCGCGGCCATGATGATTAACCCAGATGCTTCATCGAGTCAGGGAGCCTGGCAATGGGTTTCACCCACCCTTCAAATTGCTGAAACCTATTACACCAAAAACGGGCTGCCCATCGATGAGGATTTAACGTTTAACTACGATAGAAGATATTCCTTAACTGTTATTCCTGAAACAGAAAAATTGCACGCCCAGGTTGGCGAGGTGACTGCCAATCTTCATTTAAACCGCGAGCCGCGCTTTTATGCCTCCATTGGTTTTGACCGCGGGTTTTACCGCACCTGGGGAACAAAATGGAACCTGAAACTCAGGAAAGGCGATCCACATGGACGCCGCGCCAATACAAACGATTACGTAATTACCGGATATACGTTGAAAAAGATTTGCCATCCTTCCTCCGAAGGTGAAAATTACAATAACCTGATAAGTTACCCGTGGCCCATTATCCGGCTGGCAGAGCTGTACCTCAATTATGCCGAAGCCCTGAATGAATATGCCGGTCCGTCAGCCGAAGTTTACGAAGCCTTAAACAAAGTCAGGGAACGGTCGGGTGTGCCTTCTGTGCAGGAAGCATGGGGAAATGCAGCAGTTGCTAAAACTCCCAACAAGCATCAGGACAAGGATGGATTGCGGGAGATTATCAGGCAGGAGAGAATGATTGAACTGGCTTTTGAAGGCCAGCGCAATTACGATATCCGTCGTTGGAAACTGGGCGATGAGTATTTTAATAAACCGGTTTCAGGCTGGAGTGTCGACGAAAGTGCACTCAACAAATTTTACATAGTTAAAAACGTGGGCCAGCGGGCATTTCTCACTCCGCGTGATTACCTCTTCCCGATAAAACTCGACGAAATAATTGTGAATTCAAACCTCGTTCAAAATCCGGGGTGGTAAATAGGTATCAGAATGAACATCTCTTTAAAAAACAATAAAATGAAAGAACTACTTCATAAAAGGCACTCTGCCGGATTTCTTTTGATTGCAGCTACACTAATATTGTTGTTTTCGGCAAACAGTTGCAAAAAAGAAGAATTGGATTCAACTCCTCCAGGTCCGGTTTCGGTTCTTGAAGTTGAACCTACAAATGGCGGCGCAATTATCGAATATCAGCTTCCCGACGACAGCGATTTGCTTTATGTAAGGGCTGAATATACCAATGCATTGGGAGAAAATGTGTTTAAGGTTGGGAGCAGGTATACGAATTCTGTTGAAATTGACGGTTTTATTGAAGCCGGCACTTATCCTGTAATTCTTTATGCAGTTGACCAGGCCAATAACAAATCGGAAGCGACCCGTGTGGAAATCAACCCGTTAAAATCATTCATTTTTCTGGTTCAGGAAAGCATTGATTTGGAGCCAGATTTGGGAGGCGTGAAAATCCGGTGGGAAAATCCGTTGCAAAAAACTGTTTTCGTTTACCTCTATTACAACGACGGTTCAAAAGAAAATGAACGAATCCTATCTTCGGGTAAATCCGAGGAATCATTTGTAATTCGGGGAATGGATTCCATCAGTTATGATTTTTCGGTGGTGGTGGAAGATTTTGAAGGGAATAAAACCGACAAGGTTTTTGTTGACCGCCTGAAACCATTGTTTGAGGAGAAAATTGATAAAGCGCCCTGGACCTTAGTGAGCGCACTTTCCGTGGATGGAAATGCCTGGGAAGGTGAAACCGTTAATTTTTGGGATGATGTTGTTGATACCCGGGAATCACCTGCCGATAACAGCTATTTTATCATCAATCGGGACGATAATGGCGGGATTCTGAATTTTCCGCTCGACATCGTAATCGACCTCAACAAACAAATAATCCTAAACCGTTTTGTCGTTTGGCAGCGCGCCTTCTGGTATACCGATGGAAGTAATGGTGCGAGCGATGATTATTATTACTACCAAAATGAAAATATGCGTTCCTTCGATTTGTTTGCCAGCAACGACAAGCAGCAATGGAGATTGCTTGGCAGTTTCGATATTGGCGACCCAAAAGATCCAGACGGGAATATTCCGGCAGATAAAATTCAGGAAGCCATCGACGGACATGAATTTGAACTCGATGAAACTTCGGAGCCCTTCCGCTACTTGAAATTTAGCATTACTTCAGGCTACGGAAGCGAAACCAATGTTTACGGTTCGGAAATTACATTGTATGGATTGGATAACGTGGGTAATAATTAAAGTTAAAAAAAAAATGAAAAAGATAAAAACGCTTATCATTCTCACCTTTTTTATCGCGTTGTATTCATGCGATAAAATGGATGATAATTACAAGCATTACCTTGAATTGCAACGGACCTACTCCCCAAAAGTCACAAATCTTTCAGCTCAGGTGGGCCTGAAAACAGCTACTCTAACGTGGGATAATCCGCAAGGAAATATTGCACAAAAAATTATGGTCGATTACCAGGATGATAGTCTCACTTTTGAAACGATGGTGGATTCGGTTACCATTAATGACCTCGAAATTAAAGGGTACACCATTTCAGTTTACACCATCGATGCTTTTAACAATTATTCGGTTCCGGCAACAATTCAGATTTTTCCGAACGGTGAAAACGATTGACAGAGACCAATAAAGATCCATTCATCAACAACTAAAATTACATGATTATGAAACACTTATTACTTTTTTTTGCATCCTTTAGCCTTTTCATTTCGGTTGCTGTTGCACAAACTGAAATGCTAGCAGGCGGAAATCTCGAAAATTCTTCTGAGTGGCAGGTAACGCTGCTCAACACAGCGGAAGGAAGTGAACCTTCAGTAACCTGGAACTCGACAGCCGAAACCCTTGCTGCCGGCACAGGGGGAAACCTGCATGTGAGCGGGTTGGCAAACGATACAACTGTTCAGTATTGCATTTACCAGGAAGTTGAATTGTCAAGTGAAAAAGCTTACCTGTTTGATGGGGCTTATAAGGCAATTGCCATTAACAACAGTTGGTGTGAAGTGTTTATCGGAACGCAACCCACCGATGGCAGCGATTATGGTGAGAACCAGGAGAGAATTGCGGCTTTTGGAACGTGGGCAGGATACAATAAAGATAACGGAGTTTTCAGTGAAGATATTGACGCTGAGAATTATAAAGTATTCTCTCCTGCTACTTCAGGGACCTATTTTTTTGTGTTGAAAATAGGATCCACTTCATGGGATGGAACCGACCAGGCTTTTGAAATAGTGGTGGATGAACTTTCATTAACAGAGACCGATCCCCTGGAGGTTGAGCCCCTGGTGGCCGGGGGGTCACTTACCGGCGGAGAAATGGAGGACAGCTTGCTTTGGAATACTTCATTTCTGAATACACCAGAAGGAGTTGAACCCAATGTTCGTTGGAGCAATACTGAAAATACTCCACTGTACGGAACTGGCGGGGTATTATTTGTTTCAGGTCTTTCGAACAACAATACCGTTCAATATGCCATTTACCAGGAAGTTACCTTAACAAAAGACAGTGCGTACACGTTTAATGCCGCTGTAAAAGATTTCACTGAAAACCTGAACCAATCGTGGATTGAGGTTTTTGTCGGTACTTCTGCACCTGTTGATGGCGAAGAATACAATGCGGATGTGCCTGGAAGCACAATGATTGCATCCTTCAGCTCCTGGAGTGCAGACTGTAATCCCGCCGGAGTTGACGGAACGTTTGAGATGAACAGCTGTGGGGACAATACTTTTATTCCTGATGCTGACGGTACGTTCTATTTTATTTTAAAAATGGGATCTACTTCATGGGCAGGCGACGATATGCCATTTCAACTGGCAATTGATGAGCTTTCGTTGACTGCGGAACGTACCAAACCAGCACCGGATTTTACTGCAAGCATAAAAAACGGTATTGCCCCGCTGGAAGTTCAGTTTACGAATAAATCGAAAATGGCCAATTCCGTAAGTTGGGATTTTGGCGATGGGTCGGCAGCCAGCACCGACGATTCTCCGGAACACATTTACTCAGAGGCTGGAACATACTCTGTTACACTAACAGCGACTAACGAGAAAGGAGATTCGTCAATGATAAAATCCGATTATATTCAGGTAAATCCTCCTGTTGAAGTTGTGGCAGGAGGCGTTTTATCGGGCGGTAACCTGGAGGACGAATCGCAGTGGCAAACCACCTTTTTATCAACTCCGGCCGGCAACGAACCGGTTGCGGTCTGGAACGACACACAACATACACCGACTGCAGGCGATGGAGGGAGCTTGTATGTTACCGGAACATCGAACAATTCTACCGTTCAATATGCTATCTTCCAGAAAGTAACGTTATCAAAAGATTCGGTTTATACATTTAACGGAGCGGTAAAAGATTTCACGGAAAATCTGAATCAGGCGTGGTACGAAGCTTTTATCGGTCCTGAACCGATTGATGGACTGGACTACAGTAAAGACGACGCCGACAAATTTTTACTATCCGAATTTAGCACCTGGAGTAATGAGTGCAACCCGGCTGGAATTGACGGAACATTTCTGGCCAACGGGTGTACAAACCAGTCATTTATTCCCGATTCAACAGGCGATTACTATTTTGTTATTAAGATGGGCTCCACCTCATGGGACGGAAACAACATGCCTTTTGCTCTGGCTTTGGATGAATTATCCCTTGTTGGAAAGCGCACGAAACCACTGCCCCAATTCTCGGCAGATAATCCGGTTGGTTTTGCTCCTTTAACCGTTCAGTTTACCGATGAATCGAAGTTTGCCACTTCGTGGAGCTGGGATTTTGGCGATGGTTCAGAGGTGAGTACCGAACAAAATCCGGTGCATGAGTATGCAATTGTTGGCACTTATACTGTAACACTTACTGCCACCAATGAAAAAGGCGATTCTGTCCTGACAAAAACAGATTACGTGAAAGCCAATGAAAAGCCCGAGTTGCCCGAAGGCGAAATGTTGTATGGCGGAAACATGGAAGACCCGAATTTGTGGAATATTACCACGTTAAATTCAAATGGCGAACAGTCAGGAACCTGGAACTATACGGAAGAAATAATGGCTGCCGGAGATGGAGGAAATTTACTGATTACAGGAACAGCAAACAACTCAACTTCACATTATATGATTTGGCAAAAGGTGGAACTGACTGCCGGGATGAAATACACCTTTACTGCTGCGTTCCGCGATTTGTCTGAAAGTCTTGACCATTTCTGGAGCGAGGTGTTTATTAGCACGGTTATGCCGGTTGACGGTCAGGACTATTCCAAAGATGCCGAGGGCACTACCATGATTGCATTTTTCAATACATGGGATTGCGGCTCGGCTCCCGGTTTGGATGGAACTTACCAGGAAAGTGCCTGTGGCCAGGAACCGGTTGGGGTATTTATTCCGGAAACATCAGGTACTTATTATTTCTCCATTAAAACCGGAAATACCGACTGGGAAAATACAACCTACAATTTCAGCGTTCTTATCGACGAAGTTTCATTAAAGGAATCTGAAAATATTCCACCACCTTCTGCCGACTTCTTTGCTGATGTAACAGAGGGCAATGCACCGCTTGAGGTTTATTTTACCGATTTATCTGATAATGCAACAGCCTGGGAATGGGATTTTGGCGATGAAAACTCGAGTACCGAACAATCACCGGTGCATACTTATACAACTGCCGGTACGTATACAGTAACGCTTATCGCATTCCACGAGGGTCAAACAGATACATTGGTGGTTGAAGACCTTATTGCTGTTGGCCCGTCAACCGGAATCGACGATTTGCTGAATTCAAGCGTGAAAGTATATCCTAATCCGTCCAATGGATTAGTCAATATTTCTGGAAAGGGAATAACCCGTGAGATGATTTCTGTAATTGATGTTGCAGGTAGAACTATCCAGCATTCTTTGGTAAATCAGGGGCAGAACAGATTTACTATTCGAATCCGGAAAGAGGGAATTTACTTCCTGAAAATTGTAAATGGCGAAAAAGTGAATGTGCAAAAATTGGTCATTAACAGAACAGGGAAATAATTTTTCGCCGGCATTCTCCTTGGAATGGTTTTCATTTTTTGTTTTAAAAAGAAAGGGATTGATTTTAATCGGTCAGTCCCTTTTTTTTTACGATTAAAAATGTTTTTTTAAAAGTTATCATATGCCTGCCTGTCGGCAGACAGGGAACTCGCCTGCCTACCAGACAGGCAGGCATTATTTTAATTATGCTCCCGGGTGTAATTATTTTGCATGCTCGTTTCATTTTAGTAAATAATTTCGTTTCCGGGCAGGCAGGTCATACTGAATTAAGGATGGGAATCTTTGTCGTTTCCAAAGAATATGAAGATCATTGACTTTTTCATGGAGCCAAAACTTCCCTTTTTGGATTGGATTAATACTTTTTCCCCTCCCCGTCAATCATAGGGACAAAACGAACGGGTAAAATGTCCTGTCTTCTGATTTTACCCCTCTTTTTTCTAAGTAACACCAGTTCCTGTACCGGGTTGTCTCCTACGGGGATGATCATTCGCCCCCCCTCAGCTAACTGAGTCTTTAACGGTTCCGGGATTTCGGTGGGGGCACAGGTGACAATAATGGCATCGAAGGGGGCATGCTCAGGCCAGCCCAAAAAGCCGTCGCCGATTTTACACCGGATATTTTTATAGCCCAGCTCCGAAAAGCGCTGTTTCGCTTTTTTCCCGAGTTTCTCAAATATTTCAATGGTGTACACCGAATCGCATATCTCCGCCAGAATGGCTGCCTGGTAACCCGAACCCGTTCCGATTTCAAGGACCTTATCGTCTTTTTTCAGTTGAAGTTCATCGGTCATCAATGCCACAATGTATGGCTGTGAAATGGTTTGTCCCTCTTCAATGGGAAGCGGGGAATCGATGTAGGCATGCGAAACATAACGGGGCAGGACAAATTTATGGCGCTCAACCTCTCTGAAGGCTTCCAGCACCTTTTCATCTGTTATTCCACGTGCTTTAATCTGGTTTTTAACCATTTGATTTCTCAGATGAAAAAATGGGTCGTTGTTCTGAGCGCAGGAAAGAATGGGGAACAGCAATAACAGGAGAATTCGACTTAACATGTGTTTCCTTTTTTTTTTCTTACATATACGGTTCCTGAAAAAATGAGTTTCTCTAGCCGGAACCTGATTACCTTGATAAATTTAAAATGAACCGTTTGAAAAACAAAGGAAAGATCAAAAAAACCCGGAGAAAAGTTTTGCTCTGGTTTTTGGGGGCGTCTTTTCCTGAGTGCTCTTTTTTCCATCAGAGGTAAATATTGGGTAAAACCATTAATGTGAGCAGGGAGATGGACTTTCCCAAGTCCGACATTTCACAAATAATCAATTTTACTATCCAAAAGCTCTTTAATAATCCCGGGTATGTGTTACCTTTGGAACTGACAATAAATTGATCATGAAACGGGCATGGCAAAATTTGGTCACACAAGAGAATCATTATAAAGCGGGTTCCATGTATTACCATTAAAAAACAATAATAAACACATGAAAATTATTTATACGGTTATCCTGGCGGGGATATTTTTCTCCTGTCAGCAACAAACTCCTTCCCATGAAGCTGAAGTTCAAAATCCGGAATGGGAACAAACCTTTCCCGGCGTTTGGGAAACGAAAATCAACCAGCCTGAAGAATTCGATTTGTTGACCGCAGCCGGTAAAGAGCCCCGTGCCGGAGTGCTGAATCAAAAATCAGCACAGGATTTCCCTGTTGGGAAAAAGGAGATAACTGCTGTCACGAAAAGCGGCAAAACCTTTTTGCGGTTTCCATTGGAAAGGGAAGAGCAGATTTATGGTTTAGGGCTTAATTTTAAGACCGTTCAGCAGCGGGGCCGGATTTTGCGGCTGCATGTGGATCATTACGGTGGTGAGGATAACGGGCGGACCCATGCCCCCGTGCCCTTTTTTGTTTCTTCCCGCGGATATGGGGTTTTGGTTAACGCTGCCCGCTACATCGATGTTTATGTGGGGACTGGTGTCCGGGTGGACAGTAAAAACCCACCGGAAGCCCGTGACCGTAACACCGACCGGAACTGGAGCGCCCGTCCCTATTCAGACAATCTGGAAATACGCATACCGGCCAAAGGAGTTGAATTAACGCTTTTTGCGGGTGAAAATATGCTTGATGTCGTTCAGCGGTTTAACCTTTATTGCGGCGGAGGGGTCCTTCCTCCGAAATGGGGCCTGGGCTTCTGGCAGCGAACCCCTACGTTGTATGACGAAACCGATATTCAAAAGGAAATCGACCAATTTGCTGCGAATGGTTTCCCCCTCGATGTTATTGGCCTCGAGCCCGGCTGGCACAGCAAAGCCTATCCCTGTAGTTTTGAATGGGATAAAAACCGTTATCCCGATCCCGGTGGGTTTGCCCAAAAGGTCCACCAGCAGAATGTCCGCCTTAACCTCTGGATGAACCCTTTTATCTCTCCCGATGCCGGATTGTATCCAAAACTTAAGCCTTATGCGGGGACCCACACTGTTTGGAATGGCATCGTCCCCGATTGTACGATGGATACCCCCCGTCAAATCATGAAGGATCATTTTAAAGCGCACCAGCTGGATATCGGTGTCAGCGGATTTAAAATGGATGAAGTGGACGGGTATGATCGATGGCTTTGGCCCGATGTTGCTCTCTTTCCTTCCGGGAAAGACGGGGAGCAGATGCGTCAGACCTACGGATTACAAATGATGACCCTTACTGATGAAATTTACCGGGAGAAAAATGAACGCACCTATGGGTTAATTCGTGCTGCAAATGCCGGTTCGGTATCCTATCCCTATGTTTTGTACAACGATTATTACAACCACCGTGATTTTATTACCGCCCTCATCAATTCAGGGTTCAGCGGATTGCTCTGGACACCGGAGGTCCGGGCCAGTAAAACCGCTGAGGAGTGGTTGCGGAGAATGCAGACAACCTGTTTCTCACCCATGGCCATGATCAACGCCTGGGCCGATGGTACCAAACCCTGGTCCTTCCCGGAAGTATATGAACAATGCCGGGAGGTGGCTTTTTTGCGGATGCAGATGCTCCCTTACCTCTATTCCACTTTTGCCGGTTATTATTTCAACGGAACCCCTCCTTTCCGCGCGATGAACCTGGAACCTGGATTTGGGGAAGCAACCAAACAGGAAGAAGGAGAACTTGATGCGACCCGGAATCCTTATGCTGAAGCCGTAAAAAGAGAGGTCAGGGATCAATACATGATGGGTGAATTTTTGCTTGTGGCCCCTCTTTTTAGCGGGGACCGGGGAAGAAGTGTTATTCTGCCGGAAGGAGACTGGTACGATTTTTATACCGGTGAACTGGCCGGAAACGGGGAGATTATCCTTGTGGATGAAGATATGGAAAAAATTCCGCTTTTTGTGAAAGATGGGGGGATTATTCCCATGATACCCCCTGTGAGGCAAACTGCGGATTGGAAAGAAAATATCCCGCTCGAGATCAGGGTTTATGGAACTGATGAGGGTGAGTTTGTCCTTTTCGACGATGACGGAAGCACCCATGATTACGAGGATGGAGCCTACTCCACAAGGCGGCTGACAGTAAAAGACGGTGAAGGGTCGGTGACAGAACTTCATTCGGGTTGGGATTGGGTTTACGGAGAGGTTTCCTGGAATTTTATGACCGAACAACCTTGATAGACTGTGAGACTGTGAGATTGGGAGACTCTGAGATGATAAGAGGGAGATTATTTGGATAGGTATGATTATGAAGATTGTGAGACAAGGGACGCAGAATTATATGAAGAATATGATTTGAAGCTCGAAGAGGATATTGGAGGACGATGGATATGATTTGGAATGATGTTAATCTTGCGGCAAATGGGGAGATAAATTATGTGGAGGAAATTTTCACACAGCAGTTAACCCTTTTGGGATGTTTTCTTGGGTTTGGGTAAAACATTTCAAAAACAAAGATGTTATAAAAGAAACGTGGTAAAATAAATGATAAAGAAAATCACCCATATCGCCATTTCATTTTTGTTGCTTGCAGCAACAACCGGGATACTTGTATCCAAGCACTATTGTGGCGATTTTATGGTTGGTATTTCCTTGTTCGATGAGGCTGATTCCTGCTGTGATTCCGATAGCTGCTGTCATAATGAAACGGATTTTTACCAGTTGGATGAGGACTTTTCTGTTTCATCCGAAGCTGGTGTGCCGGGGACCGTTGCGTTGAGTCTTTTGTCTTCCTTCACAAATGATGCCGCGACTCCATCTTGGATTCATACCACACGCACTAATATCACTGATAAGCAATCGGTACCCCCACCCAAAATACAAACGATCCTTTCCCTCAAACAGTCCTACCTTTTATGATTTTTTAATTTTCCTGAAATTTCTTGGGTTTCAATCGAATGAATGCCTGTTTGCGTTCCCCTTCGCTGGAATTGCACGGATGCTCAAAAAAGTATGTGTTTTCCGGGTTCATGAGAATGGGCCGGATTGAAAGAACTATAGAACGGTTTTCCCTGGATGAACAGGAATGAATTCAGCCACAACCAAGCAGTGCAGTCTGCAACACGAAGATTAAATTATAAATAAGAGGATATGTTTCATAAAGTCATAAAGTTTTTTCTTGAAAATAAATTGGTGACCTTCCTGGTGCTTCTCATTTTTATAGCCTGGGGAGTGGTTACTTCACCTTTTAACTGGCAAACAGCGATTTTGCCCAATGATCCGGTTCCGGTGGATGCCATTCCGGATATTGGGGAGAACCAGCAAATTGTATTTACCGAATGGCCCGGACGGTCACCTCAGGATATAGAAGATCAGGTATCCTATCCATTAACCACTTATTTATTGGGTATCCCTGGGGTGAAATCCATCCGTAGTTCCTCCATATTTGGATTTTCGAGCATCTTCATCATCTTTGAAGAGGATATTGAATTTTACTGGTCGCGATCACGGATTCTGGAGAAGCTGGCTTCGCTGCCGGCAGGATTATTGCCAGAAGGAGTTCAACCTGCACTAGGACCCGATGCCACTGCGCTCGGTCAGGTTTACTGGTACACCATTGAAGGCCGCGATCCGGAAGGGAACCCTACCGGCGGCTGGGATTTGCATGAAATCCGCACCGTCCAGGATTTTTATGTGAAGTACGGTTTGAACTCCGCTCAGGGGGTTTCAGAAGTGGCTTCCATCGGAGGTTTCGTGCAGGAGTACCAAATCGACGTCAATCCTGATGCGCTGAACAGTTACAACATTCCCCTGCACAGGGTGATGCAGGCGGTGCAGAAATCGAACCGCGATGTGGGTGCCAAAACCATCGAAATCAACCAGGCCGAATACCTGGTGCGTGGTTTGGGGTACATTAAAAATGCAGAAGACATTGAACAGGCAGTGGTGGCTGTTCAGGAGAACGTTCCCATCCGTATTAAAGATGTGGGAAATGTGAGCCTGGGACCGGCCAGCCGACGTGGTGCGCTCGATAAAGACGGCGCTGAAGTGGTTGGCGGCGTTGTGGTGGCCCGTTACGGTGCCAACCCGCTGGAAGTAATAAACAACGTAAAAGATAAGATTGGGGAAATCTCACCGGGCCTGCCCAAAAAAGTTCTTCCCAACGGTGTGGAAAGCCAGCTCACCATCGTTCCGTTTTACGATCG
This sequence comes from uncultured Tangfeifania sp., assembly GCA_964436325.1. Lineage (GTDB taxonomy): Bacteria > Bacteroidota > Bacteroidia > Bacteroidales > Prolixibacteraceae > Tangfeifania. The sequence continues at coordinate 7,470 of CAYTDH010000022.1, read as the reverse complement.
CTCGGGACTGATTTATGAAACGCTCGGAACGCTGGAAGAAGCCATTTCGCTGCAAATTTTAATTGTCATTCTTGTGGTTATTGTCATGGTGTATAATCTGCGGGCATCGTTTCTAATATCCGGCTTATTGCCCATTGCGGTGCTCATGGTTTTTATTGCCATGCGCTATTTTGGAATAGATGCCAATATTGTGGCTTTATCGGGCATTGCCATTGCCATTGGGACGATGGTCGATTTGGGGGTGATTCTTTCGGAGAACATCATCAAGCATGTCGATGAAGCTCCGCCCGGCCAAAAGCTAATCACCACAATTTACAACGGTTCTACAGAAGTAAGTTCAGCCATATTAACTGCGGTTTCAACGACCATCGTAAGTTTTATCCCGGTATTTACCATGCAGGCTGCCGAAGGAAAACTGTTTGGGCCCTTGGCTTTTACCAAAACCTTTGCGCTGATTGCAGCGCTGATTGTTTCCTTGTTCATTTTGCCCATGCTGGCCCACTGGTTTTTTGGTGCCAAAATCAAAAATCAAAAAATTAGAAAATGGGTGAATATTCTTCTGGTTCCCGTTGGAATTACCGCTCTTTTATTCGGGCAGGTATGGGGTGGATTGATGTTGCTTGCCTTTGGGGTAGTTGGAGTGGCGAAGGAAGTTGGAAGAAGACCGAAGACCGAAGACCAAAATCAGTCCTCCTTCGCTATAACTTCGGAGAATGAAAAAAATCAAAGCTGGAAGGGGCGAATCCAAAGAGCGGGTAACTGGATATTCGATCATAGTGAAATATTCATTGTGGTTATTGGTGTAGTCTGGTTACTGGCCCGGTACTGGCTTCCGCTGGGGCCTTCCAAAAGCTTGGTAATGAATGTGGTGTTTGTTGCCTTGATTGTGATTCTCATTTTAGGGTTCTTCACAATCCTTGAATATTTTTATAAACCAATATTAAAATGGAGTCTCGGGCACAAAGCCGCATTCCTGTCCATTCCAACATTCTTAATTGTAACAGGAATAAGTGTATGGATTGGCTTTAACACGCTGTTCGGATTTGTAGTCCGGGGATTTGACTACGTGGGATGGAACATTCGCACCACAGAAGTCTGGTCTGCTTTAACACACAAATTCCCCGGGATCGGGAAGGAATTCATGCCATCGCTCGACGAGGGAAGTTTTTTGCTGATGCCCACCTCGATGCCCCACTCCGGAATGGCGTATAATCGCGACGTGTTGGGCCAGCTCGACATGCTTATTTCCAACATCCCGGAAGTGGAATTGACGGTTGGGAAGCTCGGGCGTGTGGAATCGGCGCTCGACCCGGCACCGATTTCAATGTATGAAAATGTGATTAACTACAAACCGGAGTATATGCTCAATGACCGCGGGCACCGGGTGCGGTTTAAAGTGGATAGAGACAACCGGTTTATTCTTGCCTCGGGAGACACCCTTTCCAATGAGGAGGCGCTGGAAGCTGATATTGCACGTGAGGATTTACTTCCCGATGACCGCGGAAATTATTTCCGCAACTGGCGCGAACAAATTCAATCGCCCGACGACATCTGGGATGAAATCGTAAGGGTTTCCAAAATTCCGGGTGTTACTTCAGCACCCAAACTACAGCCCATCGAAACACGTTTGGTGATGCTGCAAACCGGGATGCGTGCTCCTATGGGTATTAAAGTTTACGGCCCCGACCTCTCTACCATCGAAGAGTTTGGCATGAAACTGGAGAATATTCTGAAAGAGGTGCCCTCAGTAAAAGAGGAAGCCGTATTTGCCGAGCGGATTGTTGGAAAACCTTACCTCCACCTGAATATCAACCGTGAAAAAATTTCGCGTTTCGGTTTGAATGTGGATGATGTGCAGCGTACGATTGAAACGGCCATCGGGGGAATGCAAATTACCTCCACCGTGGAAGGACGCGAGCGTTTCCCGGTTCGGGTGCGTTATCCGCGCGAGCTGCGCGATGACCCGGAATCGCTGGGACAGATTCTGATGTCCACGCCAACCGGAGCGCAAATTCCGCTGGAGCAAATTATCGATATAGAATATGTGCGCGGACCCCAGGCGATAAAAAGTGAGGAGACCTTCCTTGTGGGATATGTACTGTTTGATAAGAACGATGGATACCCGGAAGTTACGGTTGTTAACGATGCCCGGGATGTAATCCGGGAACGGATTGATTCCGGCGATCTGGAAGTTCCTGCCGGTGTGAGCTATAAATTTTCGGGAAACTACGAAAATCAGGTGCGTGCCGAAAAACGACTGTCCATTATTGTTCCGTTGGTGTTGGGTATTGTTTTTCTGATTCTCTATTTTCAGTTCAAGTCGGTAAGCACATCGCTGATGATTTTCTCAGGAATTGCAATGGCATTCAGCGGCGGGTTTATGATGCTGTGGCTTTATGGCCAGGGATGGTTTGTCGATTTTTCGATTTTTGGAACCAATATGCGTGAACTGTTTCAGATGAGCACCATCAACCTGAGTGTGGCCGTTTGGGTTGGATTTATTGCGCTGTTTGGAATTGCAACCGACGACGGTGTGCTGATGGGAACTTACCTGGACCAGAGTTTTGCACGAAACAAAACGGATAATCTGGCAGGAATACGCGCAGCAGTTGTGGAAGCCGGACAACGGAGAATCAAGCCGGCGGTGATGACTTCGGCAACTACGATTATCGCATTGTTGCCAATTTTGACCTCGACCGGCCGCGGCGCCGATATCATGATTTCGATGGCCATTCCGGCCTTTGGAGGGATGATTTTTGCTGCCATCACCTATTTTATTGTACCGGTATTGTACAGCTACCGCGAAGAGCGAAAACTTAAAAAGAGATTGTCATGAATAAAATAATAACGATAATAATCCTGCTCATTTCAGGGATAAATACTTCGCAGGCGCAGTCACTGGAAAGCTATCTTGAAATGGCGGCCGAAAATAATCCGGGGTTACAATCGAAATACAAGGAGTTTGAAGCGGCCCTGCAAAAAATTCCGCAGGTTAACACGTTGCCCGATCCTTCGTTTTCGTTTGGCTATTTCATTTCGCCGGTGGAAACGCGGGTGGGGCCACAGCGTGCCAAATTTTCATTGAGCCAGATGTTTCCGTGGTTTGGAACGTTAGAGGCAAAAGGCGATGCAGCAGCTTTGGTGGCCGAAGCAAAATACCAGTCGTTTCTGGAAGCGCGGAATAAATTGTATTTCGATGTGGAAACCGCTTATTATCCATTGTACGAACTGCAACAAATGCAGAAAATTGAGCGGGAAAACATTGAAATCCTGGAATCTTATAAAACCATCGCCACCAGGAAATTCGAGAACGGAGCCGCTCCCATGGTGGATGCGCTGCGTGTGGATATTATGCTGAAGGATGCGCAAACGAACCTCGAAATTCTGAACGAAAAAGAACATGCGCTGGTTTCCGTGTTCAACAATTTGCTGGACCGGAATGAAAACGAAGATGTGATTGTTTCCGATACGCTTTCGGCAAGAGTTGTGGAAATTGAGGCAGTCAAAGATTCGCTCTTGATGCGACATCCTGCAATCAACGCGATTGAATTAAAAACCAGGGCTAGCAAGATTAATGAACTCCTTGCCCGGAAACGGGGGCTCCCCAATATCGGAGTTGGTTTGGATTATGTGATGGTGGGAGAACGTTCGGACATGTCGGTTGCCGACGCGGGCAAAGATGTGCTGATGCCAATGGTTTCCGTGAGCATCCCGCTGTTTCGCAAAAAATACGATGCAGCCGAAAAGGAAGCACAATTCATGCAGGAAAGTTATAGCCTCCGGAAAGAAAATGTGCTCAATATGCTTTCTTCAGAATTCGACTGGACAATGTTCGAAATTTCGCAACAACTGAGATTGCTTGAGTTATACCGTGAACAGGTTAAAACGACAGAGCAGTCGCTCAACCTGTTGTTCAGTGCCTACAGTAATTCCGGACAGGATTTTGAAGAAGTGCTGGGCATGCAGCGAAAATTATTGCAATACAAAAAACTGATGGCCAAAGCAGTAGCACAATTCCATACTGCAACAGCCAGATTGGATTATATAACTGCAAAAAACACGAATAATGAATAAAAAAATAATTATCACAGTAATTGTCACCCTGGGTACAGGTTTAATCCTGGGATGGCTGATCTTCGGCGGTTCGGAAGATGACCCCCATGCCGGACACCAGCACGATACAGAACTGGCGGAAGAAACCCTGTCTGCCGGTGAGGCAGAAACCTGGACCTGCTCCATGCATCCACAGGTTCGTCAGCCGGAATCGGGGGACTGCCCGATTTGCGGGATGGATCTGATTCCGCTGGAAGATGAAGAAGACGAAGGACTCGACCCCAATGCCATTACCATGTCGCCAACTGCGATGCAACTGGCAAATATTCAAACGGCCGTAGTAGGTCAAATGGATCCGGTGAAGAAGGTCCGGCTAAATGGGAAGGTACAATCTGACGAACGGCTGGTTTATTCACAGTCGACACACATTCCCGGAAGAATTGAAAATCTGATGGTGAATTTCACCGGTGAATTTGTGAGCAAAGGAGATGTAATTGCTTCAATTTACTCCCCCGATTTGGTAACGGCCCAGGAAGAGTTGTTTGAAGCTGAGAGAATAGCGGAAACGCAGCCTGCCCTTTTCCGTGCAGCAAAAGAAAAACTGAAAAACTGGAAACTCACCGAGGAGCAGGTTCAGCAAATTTTGGAGTCGGGCGTGGCAAAAGAATCTTTTGATATTCGTGCCGATGTGTCGGGATATGTGACCGAAAAGATGGTAAACGCCGGTGATTATGTCAATCGCGGACAAGCCATCTACGAAATTGCCGACTTGTCGCGCTTGTGGGTATTGTTCGATGTATATGAATCGGACATGCCGTGGGTGGATCGTGGCGATGAAATTACGTTTACCATCGCATCGTTGCCGGGAGAAACTTTCGAAGGGAAAATCTCTTTCCTTGATCCGGTAATCGATCCCAAGACACGCGTGGCAAAAGCACGTGTGGTTGTTTCCAATTCGGATTTAAGGCTGAAACCCGAAATGCTGGTATCCGGAGAGGTGGAAGCTGAACTGCCCAATCGGGATGATCATGTAGTGGTTCCGAAAACAGCCGTTATGTGGACAGGCGAACGTTCGGTAATTTATGTGAAATCGGAATCCGAACGGGGTGTGAATTTCATTATCCGCGATGTGACACTTGGTCCGGGTTTAGGCGAAAGTTTTATTGTTGAAGAAGGCGTGGAAGAAGGTGAAGAAATCGCGGTAAATGGAACCTTCAGCATTGATGCGGCCGCACAATTGGCCGGCAAAAGGAGTATGATGAACCCCGAAGCCGGAGTTACCATGGGTGGTCACAATCACGGTGAAATGGTCACACAGGAACTGCCTTCGGAGCCGGAAGCTGACATTGAACCAGTGGAAACTGACCCGCAATTTACAGAACAACTTACTGATGTTTTCAAAGCTTACCTCAATATGAAAAATGCATTTGTTGAAACCGATGCTGAAAAGGTAAGTGCAGAAGCTAAAGATGTCATTGCAGCGCTGGAAAATGTGAATATGGGATTACTCGAAGACGAACCCCATATGGACTGGATGGATCAATTGGAAACCTTAAACAGTACCCTTAAAATCATCAGCAATTCACCGGATATCGACGAGCAGCGAAAGGCATTTACCGATTTTAACCTGTCATTTTACAAAAGTGTAAAAATGTTCGGGCTGAATGAAAAAGCGTACTTTCAATATTGTCCGATGGCCAATAACGACACGGGGGCTTATTGGTTTAGCGAAAATGAAGAAATTCGAAATCCGTATTTCGGCGATGAAATGCTGGCCTGCGGAGAAACGAGGGAAGTATTTGAATAAAACAGTCAAATTAAGACAAAAAGGTATGATAATTGTGTGTTCTTTTAAAGATTTGAAAAACAGATAGAAAGAAATAGTAACCATTTAACCCGAATAATTCAAGAATTATTCCTGTCTCCGACAGCGACTAAGATTCAGTAAAACTTTTTTCAAAAGTTTAACTTCATCTAAGTCGGGGTTAACCTGAACTTTATTCATATTTTTTTAGATTTATGAATAGTTCAGGTTAAAAACAAATTCATTATGAAGACAAAGATTTTAGGATTCGTAGCGTTTTTCCTGATGACAACCGCGGTTGCATTTGCAGGAGAAAAAACTGAGAAATTTAAAGTATTCGGAAACTGTGGCATGTGTGAAAATACGATTGAAAAAGCAGCTAATTCAGTTGATGGTGTCAGTGCAGCCGACTGGGATAAAGAATCGAAAATGATTGAAGTAAAATTTGACGATTCAAAAACCAGTGCTGATGTTGTTCATAAAGCCATTGCAAAGGTGGGTTACGACACCAAAAAGTACAAGGCAAAAGACGAAGTTTACGACAAACTTCCCGGATGCTGCAAATACGATCGCACCGAAGCAAAAAAGTAACCATCGCACGATGGTCACATGCATTAATAGAATGTATTAAAAAAAATGGACCAGTAACACCATTCCTGATGGCAGCTGCGGTTGTTTTTATGAACAATTCAGTTATCCTTTTTGATAATCTGAACCTTCCGGACGGCTCCTTCCGGAGTGGTGGCTCTGAGGAGGTAAACCCCTGAAGGCGCATCCAGCTGCAAATGGCTGTGATTGCTGTTGTGGGTAGATCGCTTTTGCAATAATTTTCCCGACAGATCATAAACCTCCAGGCTTTTTAATGGATGAGGGGAATCGATTTGAAAAGATTCCCGGAAAGGATTGGGCCATATTTTTATTTCGTACTGCATGGGGAGGTTTGAAGCATTGGTGTCCAGGCTTTTGAATGCTATCGATTTGATCTCCAGTTGCCCTGTTCCTTTTTTCCCAAATAAACCGTAGTTGATGTATATCCTGATTTTGTCGATTGCCGCCAGATTGTGGATTCCGTCAGGGTTCTGTCCAAATTCATAGGAGTAGGTATGGAACGATCCGTCATTATCAAAAGAAGTGATTTTAAACAGGTCATCCAGGTTGACCTTTTCGTTTTCATCCACCAAATCGATGCGAAAGGAGCCGGGAACAGGTTCCGGCGTTTTCAGGGATATTTCCATTTCGCGGTAGGTTGTTAAATCGATAAATCCATTAAATTCATAGAAGATATAAGGATTTTCCGAGGTTTTTTCTATCTGATAATCAACAAGCAGTCCGGTATTCATTGAAAGATCGATTTGATTTGAACTTCCTGGTGCTGTTTGCCACACGATGTTGTTTTGTTCATCTTGCAAAGGAATTTCAAATCGATCCCCGGCAGGAGTCATGACTACATCAATGGAATATCCTGCAAACAGGGTATCGCAAGGTGAATAGACCTGCAAATGAACAGGTCCGCTTTGGCTGCCCCATTGAACGGTAACTTGCGCTGCGGTATCTGTTGAAAAGACATCCACATCATCAGGGAAAGTCCAAAGGTAACTTACTCCTTCAATTTC
>CAYTDH010000021.1:0-22047 GCA_964436325.1 uncultured Tangfeifania sp. | reverse complement strand
ATCGAGGCCGGTCCGAAACTTGACCAGCGAAACCAGGTTGTTCAAAGCTGATGTTCCTCCGGTGAGGACAATGCCTGAACCCAATTGATCATGAATGCCGGATTGTTCGATCTGAAAAAAGGCACTGTCGATAATCTCCTCCATCCTGGCCTGTATGATAAAAGCCAGGCTTTTGAAGGAAATCTCCTTGGGCTCCCAGCCGCTGTGCCCGGGGATAGTCACCACCTTTTGGTCATCGGCAAAATCACCAAGGGCCTGCCCGAACTGCGTCTTTAACTGCTCAGCCCATTTGGGAATGATGGAACAACCTTCTTTGATATCTTTGGTGATTACATTTCCGCCAAAAGGGATAACTGCGGTATGCACCATGGTTCCTTCCCTGAATACCGCAAGCTTGGTCGTCCCCGCACCAATATCGAGCAAAATGGCTCCTATCTCTTTTTCATCGTCGGTTAAAACCGCTTCGCTTGCAGCTAAAGGAGCCAGGACAACATCTCCCATCTCTACACCTGCTTTATCCAATACCCGTTCGAAGTTCAGTAAATGGGCCTCAGGCACAGCCATCAGCTTAAAACGGGCTTCAATCTTTCTGCCGGTGACCCCTGCAGGATTCAACTCCGGAATTTCATCATCGATAAGGTAAGCTTGCGGCACCACATGAAGTATCACAAAGTCCTTCTCCACATTTAAACTCCTGGCCTCTTTTAACAATTCATCAACGTCGCTTTGCATAACCACCCCATCGCCGGAAGTAAGTTTATATCCTTTATGTTCCACTATTTTCATGGGTTGACCCGAATAAGCAATATCCACCTTCCTGATTTTCCCTTTCATCTGTTCTCTCAGGGAGTTCAAAACCTTTTCCACAGAGGCAGCAGCTTCTTCAATATTCAGTACCACTCCCCGCTTTATGCCTTTGGCTGATACCCGGGCAACCCCCAAAATCTCCATTTTACCCTCTTCATCTTTCTGTCCGGCAAGGGCGGTAATTTTGGAAGTTCCTATATCCATTACAACCGAAAGATTCGTTTTTGAAGCCATAACTATCTCTTTTTTGCAATTACCTGATTTTTATACTTTACGCTTACCTGTTTATATTTTTCCCAATTGTTGTTTACCATGACTTGCTGGTAAAACGCCTTCATATTCCGCAATTTTTGGGGAAACCCTTCGAAGGGTCCCAGTTCAATGAGATGATCTCCTACAAGCGGAGTGAGCAAAACATCGCCGTCTTTCTCCACATGAATCTGCTCGATCTGCGCTTTCCAGAAAGGACTTTGATCGACGAACAAAACAAAAGGCAACACCTGCTCCCTGGCAAATGTTTCGTTAAAATAACCGGTGACCGTCAAAACCCGGGCAGTATAATGGTCGGAAACAGGAATATGCTCCCCGTTCTCATCGAGGTAGTACCTGCCAGAGGAAGATAAAACCCTCAACACCGGTTCACGGTGCTTCACTTTAACACCCAGAATACCGCTGTAGGAAAGACTGTCTTTTGCAATCACCTTATACACTTCCGCATTAAGCACTGCCTGGTGCTTTTCCACTTCCTTCTCAATCGTTTCTGCATTGATTAGGCTAAGGTTTTTCCCCACCAGTTGATCATCTGCGGCATTCACCAAACGTGCAATCTCCTGTTTACTGATTTTTATCGGCTCATCTTCCCGGAATTCAATGGTGATGCTACGACAGGGAATATTCCTGCCCTCATTGGCAGAAAAAGCCAGTGTGACCACCATAAAGGCCGCCAATATCAGATACCCTGCTATGATCAAAAGTTTACGCAACATCCTCTTTCTCCTTAAGCACTTCAATGATTTGTTCGGAAATTCCGTCAATATTCCCGGCACCCATAGTGAGAACCACTTCGGTTGCACGCTGCCGGAGCAAAGACGGAACCTCCTCTTTTAAGATCAAATATTTATTTTGTATTTTCATTTTCTGAAAAACAGTATCCGAAGAGATCCCTGGAATGGGCTCTTCACGGGCAGGATAAACCGGAACCAGGATAGCATCATCGAGTAAATCGAGACTCCGGGCAAAATCGGGTGCAAAATCACGGGTCCGGGAATAGAGATGAGGCTGAAAAATCCCTGTAATCTTCCTTCCGGGGTATAACTCCCTAATGGAAGTAATTACGGCTCTTAACTCTCTGGGATGATGAGCATAGTCATCGATATAAACCTGTCGGTCCCCTTTAAACCTTACATCAAAACGACGCAAAACTCCCCGGTAATCTTCAAGGCCGGTTTTTATTTCATCGGCAGAAGCTCCGGCCAAAAAAGCAAGAGCAGAAGCCGCTACAGCATTCTCTACATTTATTCTTCCCGGATAATTAAGCCTGCAATTTGCAATAATGCCATCGGGGGTTTGCAAGTCAAAACGGTAAGCTCCTCCCTCTCCTTCAAGATTGAGATTTAAGGCGCAAAAATCCGCCTTTTCATCCAAGGCATAAGAAAAAAGCCGGGCTCCCGTTGTCGTGGTGTTGAGCGCCACACCCTTTTTTAGCACCAACTTCCCGCCGGGCTTTATTTGGGAAATAAATTTCTCAAATGACTCCACAATCTTCTCCCGTTCCCCATAAATATCAAGGTGATCGGCATCGAGTGAGGTCACCAGAGCCATTTCGGGCGTTAGGTGTAAAAACGAGCGGTCAAACTCATCGGCCTCAACAACAATAAGTGAGTTCCCGGCCAAAGGCAACAACAGGTTACTGTCAAAATTCCGTGAAATCCCTCCCAGAAAAGCTCCGCATCCTTCCTCTGTCTTCCGGAGAATGTTGGCTGTCATCGTGCTTACGGTAGTTTTTCCGTGTGTTCCGGCAATCGCAATTCCTCTCTGCGCATTGCAAATAAGTCCAAGCACCTTAGCCCTTTTCAGCAATCCGATGGGTTTTTCCCTGAACCACGACAATTCATGGTGGTCATCAGGCAGCGCAGGGGTAAATACAGCGAGCGTCTCCCCGGGGTTCCAGTTGGACGGAATGTTCCGGATATCATCCTCATAGTGAACATGAATACCCTCAGAATTCAGCGCATCGGTGAGGGCAGTGCGGGTTTTGTCATAGCCGGCTACATTTCTGCCGGTGGACTTAAAATAGCGGGCAAGTGCACTCATCCCAATGCCACCAATTCCAAGGAAATATACATTTTTAATATTTTGAAGGTTATTCATGCGTTTATCAATTTTTCTGTTTCATTAACAATGTGCCGGGTCGCACCGGGTTTTGCCAGTTTCCCAATATTCCGGGAAAGCTCAGCACATCTTTTCTGATCACGAATTAACGCTAACGCTGCCGGAAAAAGTTTTTCGCTGATTTCAGGGTCACGGACCATCAGGGCGGCATTTTTTTCAACGAGAGCCATAGCATTGCGGGTCTGGTGATCTTCAGCAACATTGGGTGAAGGTACGAGAATAGCAGGCTTTTCCACGAGACAAAGCTCTGAAATGGTCCCGGCACCAGCCCGTGAAATGACTGCATCGGCAAGGGCATACGCCAGGTCCATCCGGGACAAAAATTCATGGATATGCAAATTCTCCGGAGCCTTACCCTCCATTTTCTCCAGGATATCACGGTAATAGATGGAACCTGTCTGCCAGATAACCTGAACACCGGAACGGTCAATTGCCGGAATATTATGCAACACGGCTTCGTTAATCGACCGTGCCCCCAGGCTTCCCCCCGTAATGAGAATGACCTTATGGTTTTCTTCAATCCCAAAAAAGGCTCCGGCCTCCGCTTTATCATCCAGTTTACGGGTCAGGTTTTCGCGAACCGGGTTTCCGGTCAGAACAATTTTTTCACGCGGAAAGTAACGGTCCATCTTATCGTAGGCCACACAAATGGTACGGGCCTTTTTCCCCAACAGTTTATTGGTGATTCCGGCATACGAATTTTGTTCCTGAATGAGGGTAGGAATCCCTTTCCGGGCGGCTGCCCTGAGAAGAGGACCACTTGCAAATCCGCCCACTCCGATGGCAACCTGGGGCTTAAACCGGGCAATGATTTTCCGGGCCTTCCGGTTGCTTTTCAACAGATTGACAGCAAAGGAAAATATTTTGACACCCGGTTTGCGGGGAAATCCCGTTACGGGAAGGCCAATAATTTCATAGCCGGCAGCAGGTACCTTTTCCATTTCCATCCGTCCTGTAGCTCCAACAAACAGAATTTCAGCCTCCGGGTAACGGGTACTGATCTCTTTGGCAATAGCCAGGGCCGGAAAGATATGTCCCCCCGTTCCACCTCCACTAATAATGACACGTTTAAGCTTCATCTTATTCTTTCTTCATTTCGTAATCCTCATCCGGCAGGTTCACCTGCACAGGAGGTTTCTGAATATCACGGTTTATTTGATTCTGGTAACTAACACTTAATATACAGCCAAAAGCCACCGAGGTAAACAGCAGGGAAGTACCCCCCAGGCTCACCCATGGAAGAGGCTGGCCTGTAACCGGAAGTACCCCGGTTGAAACGCCGATATTAATCATAGCCTGAAGAACCAGAACCAATGAAAGGCCTGTAACCAGGAATGCCGGAAACGTACGGGTTGCTTTTCGCACAATCACAACACTCCGGAAAAAGAAAATCAGGTATAAAAAAATCACGAGTCCCCCGGTAATCAGCCCATACTCCTCTACAATGATGGCGAATATAAAATCGTTATATGCCGCGGCCATGTAATTGCTCACATCGGAATGCCCCGGTCCCTTACCAATGATGCCTCCTTCGTAAATGGCCAGCATGGCGTAATCCGACTGCTCAGTCTTTTGCTCCGGTGAGGAGTGCGCCTGGAAAAAGCGGTCAATCCGGTTTTTAACTGTTTGAACCCTTCCAAACGACTCAGGAAGTCGGTCAGCAGAAAAATAAATCGTCCCCACCAGTACAAGCCCGGAGGCAATAACAAGGAATAAAAACTTTATGGGAATCCGGCCGACAAACATCATAAGGAGTACGGTGCCGAAAAGTAATGCAGCCGTTGAAAAGTCGGAGATAAAAATCAAACTGCAGACAATTAACGTAAGAATTATCCCTTTTATAAAAGCATTTTTGAGCTCCCCTTTGGTTTTCTGGTTCTTCCCGAGCACTTTTGCCACATAGAGAATCAAGGCAATTTTAGCCAGCTCTGCCGGTTGGAAGGAGACAAATCCGAGGTCGAGGGTCCTGCCGCTTCCCTCTGCCAAACCCGCAAATTTAAGGGCCACGGCTGTGGCAAGAAATCCAATACTCAAATAAACCAGTAAATTGGCCAGAATGGAATAGATTCTTACCGAGAGAAAATGGACCATTGCCAGCATAAGCCCAAGCCCTGCTCCCAGGAAAAAAAGCTGTCTGACAAGGAAATAGAGCGTATTCCCTCCGGCCTGGCGGTAAGCCAGTGCCCCGGTGGAGCTATACACAATTAACAGCGATAACAGGGAGAGGAACAACAAAACAATCCAAATCACCCGGTCGCCCCTGAATATTTTCGATTCAGTAAATACCATGCGTTTATAAATTACTCACTTCCTGTTTAAATTGTCTTCCGCGGTCTTCATAATTGTCAAACAAGTCAAAACTTGCGCAGGCCGGGGAGAGCAAAACTGTATCTCCGTTACGTGCCAGGTAATAGGCTGTTTTAACAGCCTCTTCCATTGATTCGACATCCACCACATTCGGGGCAATCCCTTCAAATGCTGCATGAAGTTTGGAGTTGTCCTTACCCAGACAAACAACAGCTTTCACTTTCTCTTTCACCAATACATGAAGCATGGAATAGTCGTTTCCCTTGTCGATCCCACCAGCAATCCAGACAATGGGTTTTTGGATGCTCTCAAGAGCATACCAGGTGGAATTCACATTGGTAGCCTTGGAATCGTTCACAAAATCGATTCCATGCACTTTTAAAAAGTATTCCAGGCGGTGTTCAACTCCTTTGAACCCCGCCAGGCTTTCACGCAGCTCTTCGTTGCGTATCTCAAAAGCCATGCTTGCAATGCCGGCTGCCATTGAATTATAGGTGTTGTGTTTTCCTTGTAATGATAAATCCAGAATAGACATACTGAATTGTTTTTGGTTCATATTAATAATTATCTTTTCATCCTCAACTCCTGCGCCTTTCTCCGGTGGTTTCCCAAAACCAAAAGGAATGGCAACAGGTGTTATCGATCGCTTGTTTAATTCGTCTTGAATGATTGCATCGTCGGCACAGTAAACAAAAAAATCCTTCCTGGTCTGATTTTGAAGTATCCGGAATTTGGAATCAATATAATGCTGCATATTATAGTTGTACCTGTCGAGATGGTCGGGGGTGATATTCAGCAGCACGGAACCATCCAGCCTGAAATCAAACATCCCGTCGAGTTGAAAACTGCTGAGTTCAATCACGTAGAGGTCATGGTCTTTTTCCGCTACCTGCCAGGCAAAGCTATGTCCTACATTTCCGGCCAGCCCCACATTCAGACCTGCATTTTTCAAAATGGACCAGGTAAGCAGCGTGGTGGTCGTTTTTCCGTTGCTGCCGGTAATGCCGATGGTTTTGGCCCGGGTAAATTTTCCTGCGAATTCTATCTCACCTATCACCGGAATATGCCGCGAGCGCAGTTGTTTTACAAGGGGTGCTGAGTCGGGGATGCCGGGACTTTTGACCACCATATGGGCCTGCAGAATTTCTTTGGTAGAATGCCCGCCCTCTTCATAGGCAATACCCTTTTCCTCCAGAATGGCCTTATACCTTTGCTTTATTTTTCCCAGGTCTGAAACAAAAACAGCATACCCCTGTTTTTGAGCGAGAATGGCTGAACCGACCCCGCTTTCACCTGCACCGAGTATGATAATTTTTGTTTTCAAGTTACCTTATTTTAAGTGTTACAATGGTCAATACAGCCAAAATGATGCCCACAATCCAGAACCGCGTTGTTATTTTCGGCTCGGGAATCCCCTTTTTCTGATAATGATGGTGAATCGGACTCATTAAAAACAAACGGCGTCCTTTTCCAAACCTCAGGCGGGTATACTTAAACCACGATACCTGAAGCATGACCGAAAGGCTTTCGATCAGAAAAATACCACACAACAAAGGGAGCAGGATTTCCTTGTGAATTATAACCGAAAAAACAGCCAGTATTCCGCCCAGTGAAAGGCTTCCGGTATCGCCCATAAAAACCTGGGCAGGAAAGGAGTTATACCATAAAAAGCCAACTGTAGCCCCAATAAAGGATGCAATAAAAACCGTCAGCTCACCCACGTGTGGGATATACATAATATTCAAATAGTCGGCATAAATAATATTTCCACTCACATAAGCAAGCACACCGAGGGTAGCACCACTTATCGCTGAAGTACCGGCTGCAAGGCCGTCTATGCCATCGGTGAGGTTGGCGGAATTCGACACCGCTGTTATAATCAAAATAATGGCCAGGGCATAAACGACCCATTTAAGCCAGGAGGTGGCTTCCCCTCCGAAAGGGACCAACCAGGCATAATCAAATTCATTTTTCTTGAAAAACGGAATGGTTGTCTTGGTCGATTTCACGTCTTCCGTTACATATTTCACCGTTTGTTCACCGGTTTCGGGATCAACTACAATTTGCTGCAGGTCTTTTCCATATTCATCCTGTACATGCTGACGCACCTTCACATCTTCGCTCAGAAAAAGAGTGGCTGCAACAAATAGTCCGAGACTCACCTGACCAAGAATTTTAAATTTACCGGCAAGTCCCTTTTTGTTTTTGAGAAAAACTTTTATGTAATCATCAATAAAGCCAATGAATCCCAGAAAGGCAGTGGTGACCAGCATGAGTAAAATGTACACATTGTCGAGGCGGGCAAACAGCAGCGTAGGGATAATGATGGCTGAAAGGATGATTAGCCCTCCCATGGTAGGGGTTCCCTTTTTTTGAATCTGTCCTTCAAGGCCCAGGTCACGTACATCCTCACCAATTTGTTTCTTTTGTAAAAAACGGATCATCCGTTTTCCGAAAGCGGTGGAAATAATCAGCGACAAAATGATGGCTGATCCCGAGCGAAAGGATATGTAAGGGAGCATTCCTGTTCCGGGAATATCATACCCTGCAAGCCATTCATATAAAAAGTAGAGCATATCGTTGTACTTTTAATTTTCGGTTTTAAAAAACTGCGTCAACTCCTCCACATCATCGAAATGATGCCTTACACCATTCACCTCCTGATAATTCTCATGGCCTTTGCCGGCCACCAGGATAATATCGCCCGGATTGGCCATAAGGACAGCCGTTTTTATGGCTTCGCGGCGGTTAACAATGGAAACCACTTTGTTCTTAAAGGCAGCCTCCACCCCGGCTTCCATATCACGGATAATCTGCTCCGGCTCTTCAGTCCGGGGATTATCGGACGTAAGAATCACTTTATCGCTGGCACGGACAGCCTCCTGTGTCATTTCGGGCCGCTTGGTTTTGTCGCGGTCGCCTCCGGCACCCACCACAGTGATCACCTGCTCATTCCCGGTCCGAAGCCCCGAAATAGCACTCAAAACATTCTTTAAAGCATCCGGGGTATGGGCATAATCAACAATGCCCAGCTTCCCATCGAGGCTGCGGATGGTTTCAAAACGGCCCTTAACCGGCTGCAAATTACTAATGTGGGTAAGCACTTCTTCTTCATTTTGGCCGAGCTTCACAGCAGCAGCAAAAACAGCGAGCAGGTTCGATGCATTGAAGTTTCCCACAAAGCGGGTCCACACTTCATGGCCTCCCATGCTGAGCATCATCCCGTTAAAATGGGTTTCAATGACTTTGCACCTGAAATCAGCCATAGCCCGGTTCGAATAGGTAACCACCTCAGCATCTGTATTCTGAACCATAACCTTCCCGTTTTTATCGTCGATATTGGTGATGGCGAAAGCTGACGCCGGCAACTGATCGAAAAAACCTTGCTTGGCCTTGATGTATGCAGCAAATGTTTTATGGTAATCGAGGTGATCGTGGGAAATATTGGTGAAAACACCCCCATGAAAATCAATGCCGGCAATACGTTTTTGAACCACCGCATGCGAACTCACCTCCATAAAACAAAATTCACATCCTGCTTCCACCATTTCAGCCATTAACTGTTGTATTTTCAATGCATCGGGAGTGGTATGCGAAGCATTCTCCTCCCTTTCGCCGATGCGGTAAGCGATGGTGGAAATGAGTCCGGTCTTGTAGCCCATATCCATAAAAAGGCGGTACAACAAAGTAACAATACTTGTTTTCCCGTTGGTGCCGGTAATGCCGGTTACTTTCATCCTGCGGGAGGGGAAGCCATAAAACGCTGCTGCTGCCTCCCCTAATAACGATGTAGAGTCCTCTACCCGGATAAATGCAATGCCCGAAGTCAAAACAGAAGGCCATTCTTCACAAAAAACCGCTGCGGCTCCTTTTTCAATGGCAGCCTCTATAAACTGGTGGCCGTCTGCATGTATCCCCCGC
Source organism: uncultured Tangfeifania sp. (assembly GCA_964436325.1). Taxonomy (GTDB): domain Bacteria; phylum Bacteroidota; class Bacteroidia; order Bacteroidales; family Prolixibacteraceae; genus Tangfeifania. Next base: position 12,621 of record CAYTDH010000021.1, on the reverse strand, counting down.
TGAGCAATAAATGCCATCCCTTTTTCCACGTTGCGTGAATCAAAAGCAATTCCGGTAATTTCACGGTCGGTTGTTCCCTGCACCTCCAGATAGTCGATATGTTCAAGTAATCTATTCAGTTTCATAATCATCCAAGCGTTAAATATACATATGCCCCACGGTTAATGGGAGCACCCGGTTTCAGCGATTGCACTTTCACCTTTCCAACTCCTTTCACACGGACACGCAAGCCTGCATTCTCCAGCAAAAAAACAGCATCGCTCACTCCCATACCTCTAACATCGGGAACCCGGTCAACAGGCAACTGACTTTCGCTGAGGAGAATCTGACCGCCCTCCTTTTTCACCGAAGCAACAGGAGCAGAAACATACCCCTGAATATTGTCAATATTGAATTCCCCTGCGAGGTGTAAAATTCGTTGGGGATTTCCGTTTTTGATTTCAGGAAGCGTGGGTTTCAAAGGGTCTGGAGACTCTTCCGGCAGTTCACGGAATAGAATGCGTGCGGCATACATCTTTTCAGCAACCTCCTTAAAAACAGGACCAGCCACCGTGCCTCCGTAAAAAGTACCTCCCCGGGGGTTTTTAAACGTAACGATAAGCGAATACTTCGGTTTATCGGCCGGAAAATAGCCAACAAAGGAAGAGAGGTAAACTCCTTTCTCGTATCCCCCTTGTCCTGAAGCCACCTGCGCTGTACCTGTTTTTCCGGCAATTTTAAACCATGGATTACTCAACGACCTGCCGGTACCCGTTTCACAAACCCCTTCCAGCATTTTTTGTGCTTTCCCCAGTGTCTGGCGGGTGGCAATCATCGGATTAATGACCTCTGTTTTAAACTTTTTCACCAAAACACCGTTATTTCTGATCTCCTTCACCAGGCGGGGTTTAACCATTTTCCCGTCGTTGGCCACTGCATTGTAAAAGGTAAGCACCTGCATGGGGGTCATTTTCAGCTCATACCCATAAGACATCCACGCCAAAGTGGTTCCCCACCAATCCCTGTCGCCCGGATACTTAAAAAAGGGTTTCCCTTCTCCCTTCAGTTCCAGACCAACCGGTTTATTCAGGCCAAAGCTGAAAATCCGGTCTACATATTCCCGGGGGCTGTTGGCGTATGATGATGTGATGATTTTAGCCACTCCCACATTGGATGATTTCTCAAAAATCTGCTTTACCGTCATTTTCCCGTGCCCCCCGTATTGGTAATCACTGTCGTAAATAGTGCGATCCTTATATTTCCAGACCCCGTTTCCGGTGTTGTAAACATCACTCGTATCAATTAAGCCATCTTCCATGGCTGCCATGAGTGAAATCAGCTTAAATGTAGAGCCTGGCTCGTAGGAGGCATCGTGACCGATGGCATAATTGTAATTTTCGGTGTAATCCCCGTTTTCTTTTCCCAGATTGGCAATGGCTTTGATTTCCCCGGTTTCCACCTCCATCAGAACCGCCGTTCCCCAATCGGCTTTTACCTTTTGAATTTGCCGGTACAGCGCATTTTGCGTCATATCCTGCAGTTTAATATTAAGCGTGGTAATGACATCCATTCCGTCCTGTGGCTCGATTTCCACACGGTTAACCCATCTTCCCGAAAGATTTTCCTTGTAGCTGATTCCGTTTTCCCCTTTAAGGTACTGTTCATAAGCACCTTCCAGACCGGTATAACCAATATTTCCATGTACACCCCCGTATGCCCCTCTATTAAGGTCTCCAATGGTCCGCAATGCAAGTGTTCCGAGTGGAGTAATCCGCTTGTTTTCCTGTTCGATAATTCTTCCTCCGCCATAACGCCCCCTTCTCAGAATGGGAAATTTTTTGATTTGCTGAAGCTCCTTGTAACTGACTTTCCGCGGGGTCAGCAGAAACCCCCTGTTTCCACTACGGTAAGCGGCATTCAGCCGGCGATTATACTCCTCCCGGGATGCATCTTTAAAAAAGCGGGACAGGTAATAAGCCAGCGAATCGCTTTCATTGCTGTAAACATTCTTCACCCCTTCGGCCGCCAGGTCAATTCTGACATAATATCCGGGCAATGAGGTAGCCAGCACACTGCCATCGTCGGCACATATATTGCCGCGATTGGGTTCAATAAGAATCGTATTCTCTTTCAGATTTTTGGCAATCTTCTCCCACCGCTCATTTTTGATTTGCTGAACGGAAATCATTTTGAATATCACAACTACCCCAAACAGCAGCAGGATAAAATAAATGAATGCGATTCTTGATACTATTGCTCTTCTGATATTCACTGTTCTTATTGTTTTTCAACCCTGATTTTCATGGGCGGCCTGGCCGGCTCTTCCAACCCCATTCCTGCCGCTTTCACTTTTTCCACCACTTCCGACGGCCTGCTGGCCTCCATAAGGATTGCCGACAATTCTACCGATTCGGAACGCAACTCCGCCAGTGTGTCCTGCAGGACTTCAATCTGCCTGATGGTGCGCTCGGCTCCGTTTCTGTTGGTAATGAGCACCAATGCAAAAAATGCAAGCAGGAACAAAAACGGCCAGTGGCGTGTAACCCGCTCATCGGTGAGGATGGTCCCTCCCAAAATCGGACGCATGATCCTTTTCTTTTTGGTATTCTTTTTTTCAGTCGCCATTTTCTCTCTTTTCTGCTATTCGTAATTTCGCACTTCTTGCTCTTACATTCCTTTCCAATTCAGCGGTTCCGGGTGTAATCACTTTCCGGTTCACTAACCGGAAAGGGCTTTGGACATTTCCGTAAAAATCTTTTTTCACCCTTCCCTCAAAATTGCCTGTCTTCAAAAAATTCTTACAAATACGGTCTTCAAGGCTGTGGTAGGTAATCACGACCAACCTGCCACCCGGGGCAAGCACGTCAAGCGAAGCCTGTAAAAATTCTTTCAGGGCCTCCATCTCATCGTTTACTTCAATACGCAACGCCTGAAACACCTGGGCCAGATATTTATTCTGAATGTTCCGGGGAGCGCAACGTCCGGCAATTTCGCGTAATTGCCCGGTGGTCGTTACTGTCTCCTGATTTCGGGCAGAAATGATTTCAGCGGCCAGCTTCCGGGCATTCCTTATTTCACCATACATCCGGAAAACAGAAAGCAGCTCCTCTTCGCTGTAATGGTTAATAACCTGCGCGGCGTCCACCGGAGATTTCCGGTTCATCCGCATATCGAGTTTTTCATCGAACCGGAAAGAAAAACCCCGCTCAGGAACATCAAAATCGTGGGAGGAAACGCCCAGATCGGCAAGAATGGCATCCACCTTATCCACGTAATAATACCGGAGAAAATTTTTAAGGTACCTGAAATTATGGCGGATAAAAAAAAGCCGGTCATCGTCAGTTACATTCCCGGCAGCATCAGCATCCTGGTCAAAAGCAAAAAGCCTTCCCTGCACCAGTTTTTCGAGGATTAACCCCGAATGCCCCCCGCCTCCGTAGGTGGCATCAACCACAATGGCCCCGGGAAATAATTTTAACCCTTCAATGGATTCTGCGGGCATAACCGGTATATGATAATCCGTTGTCATTTCTCCTCACTCCTTTTCTTTCTCTTTTCCCTAAATCGCTGAGCAAAAGTCGATTTGTCCATGCGCTCGTTTTCATACTCCCCGGTATCCCACAATCTGATGGACAAGCCCATCCCAATTAACCGGACACTCTTTTTCAGTTTTCCGTAATTGAGGTACTCTGAAGGGATATGAATGCGCCCATTGGCCGCCATTCCCACTTTGATGAAATTTTCATAAAAAAACTGAAGAAAGGCATCATCTTCTTCGTCGAAAGGGTCCAGGGTGCTTTTAAATGCAGCCACCCGGTCTTTCCAAAACCGTTCGGGATAAATATCAAGACACTCCTTAAACAAATTCCGCTCAATTATCAGTGGTTCCAGAGCGAGTTCACCCATCTCCTTCTTAAAAGCAGAAGGAAGCACAATGCGCCCTTTGTCATCAATGGTAGCATTATATGTTCCCGTAAACTCAGTCATTCTCCGGATATTGTTAGAATCTTTCATGTAAAATTAAGAAATTCTTCCAAAATTTTCCACATTTCCCCACAATATTCCACGATGTGCTACACTTCCCCATTGTTCAAATTGTTGAAAAATTGTTGATGATGTGTTGAAAAGCACCCGAAAATCAAAGCATCAAAATACATAAAAACCTATATATAAATATTTTAGATATAAACATCTCACTTTATTAACACCCGTTGATAACTAAAATCGATTTATTCTTAACGTTTCCAAAACATGTCTGGCTGCTGGTTGCTCGTTGCTTGTTGCTTGTTACTCGTTTGCTGGTTGCTGGTTGCTGGTTGGATTTGCGGATGTCTTTTTAATCGCTTCGCTCGGGGAAGAGGAGTTATCGTGGTTGTCTTTGTTGTCTTGGTTGTCTTTGTTGTCGTGGTGGGGGTGCGGTTGGAAGAGGAATCGCTTCGCTCGGGAAAAATTGTGAAATTGATAAATTGTGAAATTGTTATGGTTTGCAGGAGGGGGAGGGAGTCGCTTCGCTTCGCTTTGCGTCTTTGCGTGAAACTTTAATTTGTCGGTGTTTTGTGTTCTGTGTTCTGTGTTTGTTGTTTCTTGTGGATGTGGTTTGTATCGCTTCGCTCGAGGAGGAGGAGTTGTCGTGGTTGGTGTTTGGTGTTCTGTGTTTGGTGTTTCTTTTCTTCGCTTTGCGTCTTTGCGTCTTTGCGTGAAACTTTAATTTGCCTGCAAAACACCCTATGCCCTCCGAAACCTGTCATTCGTAATTCGAAATTCGTCACTCGTAATTGACTTTGCGCCTTTGCGCCTTTGCGTGAAACTCTTGTCTGCCATCAAAATCACCCTATAACCTCCGAAACCTGTCATTCGTAATTCGTAATTCGTCACTCGTAATTGACTTTGCGCCTTTGCGCCTTTGCGTGAAACTCTTGTCTGCCATCAAAATCACCCTATAACCTCCGAAACCTGTCATTCGTAATTCGTAATTCGAAATTCGTAATTCGCAGTTTACATCTTGCCCTTTGAATTTTTTCTCTTTAATTTGTTCCCGATTTTTCGTTATTTTACCAAAAAAAGAACCGGTGGAAGAAAAAAAAGAATCAACTTTTAAACCCATCAGCATCCGGGAGATTTTTGCATCCAAAAATCCCGGGCTGGCCAAGCTGATGCCTGGATTTGTTTACAGGTACATTCACCGCATCATACACGTGGATTTCATCAACGATTTTTTGGAACGAAACGGCCATCTCGAAGGCATCCCTTTCATCGACCAGGTTGTTTCCGAGTTCAATGTTCGGGAACATCTTCATGGATTTGAAAACATTCCTGAAAAAGGGCGTTTCATCTTTGCCAGCAATCACCCACTTGGAGGATTCGACGGTTTGCTTTTGCTGAGAACAGTGGACAAAAAACCAGGAAATCCCCGGTTTCTTACCAATGACATCCTGCTCAATATTCCTCATTTGAGGTCGCTGTTTGTTCCGGTAAACAAGCACGGAGGCCACAGCCGGGAAGCGGCCCGAACTTTAAGTGAAGCTTACCGTTCCGAAGTTCAGATTCTGATTTTCCCTTCCGGACTGGCTTCCCGCAAAATCAAAGGGAAAGTTGTTGATTTAGAATGGAAGAAACATTTTATTTCCAAAGCCATTCAGTACAAACGAGATGTGATCCCTGTATTTATCAGCGGACGCAATTCCAACCGGTTTTACCGGTTAGCCAAAATCCGAAAATTCCTGCACATTAAATGGAATCTTGAGATGTTTTTTCTTCCTGACGAAACCATGCGTCACCGGAATGCAGATGTTCACATCTTTTTTGGGAAACCTATCCCCTACCAGTCATTCGATCGGTCCAAAACCCACGAAGAATGGGCTGATGAAGTAAAAAAGAAGGTCTACCTGCTTCCTCAGGAAGGAAATCTCCCAAATTTAAAATAGTGTGCATTCACATTCTCCACCTATTTTGTTAAATTTGTAGCCGGTTTTTTTATATATAAAAGGACAGAAATGAAAGATATAGTAGCGCCACTTCCCAAAGAGCAAATTATTGCCGAATTAACCCCCGAAAAATTATTAAGGAAAACCAACAAGGGCGGCAATGAAATATATGTGGCAACACATAATGATTCTCCTGCTTTAATGCATGAAATAGGCCGGTTGCGGGAGATCACATTCCGGGATGCTGGCGGAGGAACAGGAAAAGAGACGGACATCGATGCCTTTGATACTGCTGAGGTTCCTTACAAACAGCTTATTGTCTGGGACCCTGAAGCCCGGGAGATTCTGGGAGGATACCGGTACATTGTTTGTTCCGAGGCGCCGATCGATGAAAACGGAGAAGTTCAAATGGCCACATCCCGCCTGTTCCACCTGTCGGATAAATTCATCAAGGATTTTTTACCCTACACCCTCGAACTGGGACGGTCTTTTGTGCAACCTGCCTACCAGTCAAGCCGGGCAGGGGCAAAAGCCCTGTTTGCGCTCGATAACCTCTGGGACGGTTTGGGTGCCTTAACGGTAGACCATTCCGATACAGAATACTTTTTCGGGAAAGTAACCATGTATTCCCATTTTCATGATGAAGCCCGGAACCTGATCCAATATTTCTTTAAGAAGTATTTTCGCGATAAAGAGAATCTGGTCTATCCCAAAAATCCGGTGGATTTTGAAATGAACGAACAAGAGATGGAGGCTGTCTTCAAGGGAAAAGATTACCGCGAAAATTACCGCATTCTGGTACAAGCGGTGCGGCAGTTTGGAGAAAATGTACCTCCTCTTATCAATGCCTATATGAACCTCTCCCCTTCCATGAAAACTTTTGGAACAGCAAAAAACGAAAACTTTGGCGGTGTGCTCGAAACAGGAATTATTGTCACCATTAAAGACATCTACCAGGTGAAATACGACCGGCATATTGAAACCTATATTCAAGACAAGGAAAATAGCGAGTGGGGCGATCCGAAGTAACCACCGGCCCTTCATTGCTCTGCATGCCTTACAATCCCTCTGCTCAAATAGCCGAATAAACCCCTTTCTTCAATAATCCGGTTGACTTTGTTTAGCCCGAATAATTCAAGAATTATTCCTGTCTCCGACAGCGACTAAGATTCAGTAAAACTATTTTTAAAAGTTTAACTTCATCTAAGTCGGTCCGCCAACTGGCGGATGAACTTTATTCATACTATTTAAAATTTATGAATGGTTCGGGTTAGGAATCTGTAGGCCGGGCAAACTTCTTTACATCCTCGCCTGTGATTTGCTTCTCGCATAAAATAATCAGACGTTCAATCACATTCCGGAATTCCCGGATATTCCCGGTCCAGTTGTTTTTTTGAAGTTCAGAAATCGCATCGTCGGTGATGGATTTTTCAGGCATTCCGTATTCACTGCAAATCTGTGAGATAAAATGTTGCGCCAGCAACGGAATATCTTCCAGCCGTTCATTCAATCCGGGCACATGAATCAAAATCACGCTAATACGGTGATACAGGTCTTCCCGAAAGCGGTTCTCCCTAATCTCCTCCGAAATATTCTTATTGGTGGCTGCGACCACACGAACATCCACTTTGATGTGTTTATCGCCACCGACCCGGGTAATCACATTCTCCTGCAAGGCTCTCAGCACCTTCGCCTGGGCAGAGAGACTCATATCCCCGATTTCATCGAGAAAAAGGGTACCACCGCTGGCTTGCTCAAATTTCCCTTTTCGCTGTTTCATGGCCGAGGTAAAAGCTCCTTTTTCATGGCCAAATAATTCGCTTTCAATCAATTCAGAGGGGATAGCTGCGCAATTCACCTCCACAAAATCACCAGAAGCCCGCAGGCTGTGATCGTGTATGCGCCGCGCAACAAGCTCTTTGCCTGTACCGTTGGCCCCGGTAATCAATACCCGGGCATCGGTAGGAGCAACCCGGTCCGCCATTTCAATCACCTTCCGGATGGCTTCCGATTGCCCCACTATCTCATATTTCTTGCTGACTTTCTTCTTCAGAATCCGGGTCTCATTCACCAAATTCGACTTATCCATCGCATTGCGGATGGTGATAAGCAAACGGTTGAGGTCCAAAGGCTTTTCAATAAAATCGTAAGCTCCTTTTTTGATCGATTCAACGGCAGTATCAATGTTGCCATGACCGGATATCATAACTACAGGGGTATCAGGTGCCATGGGATGCAATTCTTCCAAAACTTCAATGCCGTCCAGTCCGGGCATTTTTATATCGCAGAGAATAATGTCGTATTCAGTCTGTTTTACCTTTTCAATTCCCTTCTTTCCATCTTCAGCAAGATCAACTTCGTATTTTTCGTACTCGAGAATGTCCTTCAGCGTATTGCGAATACTCCGTTCATCGTCGATCACCAGTATTTTTGACATAAATCATTGTTTTAAAAACCACAAATTTAATCACCTGGTCCTAATTATAATGAAAATCGGGAAAAATAAAAGGTTCATAAAGGCTGTATCAAAATTCTTCAGACACAGCCCCAACGTATTTCATCCTGAAAAATCAGGGAAAACCAGATACGGTCAACACCCCCCCTGAATGGATACCACCTCGCGTTTAACAGGTGCTCCAATATTCTTAAGGGATTTCACCAGGTCCATCATTTTTTCCGCAGCATTACTCCTGAAAACATAAGCCTCCAGCACATCTTTAGGAGCATTCGGCGGCGGGGGCTCCGCCTGGAAAAACATTTGTCGGAACTTCTGCGAACTTTCGCTTAAAATATAATTCTCCGAATTACCGATATAATTGGCTTTCAGACAGGCCATGCGGACAAGGGTATCGCTGTCGGCATAAAAAACATTCGTTTTTAAGCGCTGTTTGAATATCGGAGCATACTCCCGGTTCATGATCTCCTCGAAGGGTATATTGATGGCCATGGGAAGGTGGTATTTCTCAAACTCCTCAGGCGAACGAACATCAATAACATTCAGCCGGTAATATTCATTCACAATTTCAGAGGCCAGTTTATCGGCAGGCATCTCTTTAAAAACACAGGTCTGTTGTCGTTTGGCTTCGGCAATTCTCATATTAATAATTTCCCTTCTTCCCGGGACAAAAGCCACCACAGTCAATACCACAAAAAGGGTTGCAACCGACCAGGCATACTTGTTGCGCAAGGCAGTGCTGATGGATGCAGGCTTTTTATTCACCCTGTTTTCGATATACCAGGTACCGACAAAAGCAGCCACCGCAATTGCGGCTAAAATAAAGCCAAAGGCCACATTCGACATTCCGAAAAATTCCGAAATGCGTATCTGCCCCATTTCATTGGCTCTATAGACCTCTTCGAGCCATGGAAAACTTTCAGTAAAGGCAAAAATTCCCAAAAGAGAACCAAAAACAAATGCCAGGGCATCAAGTTTTCCGATGGCCAGGGCTGCGACACTTGTTCCCGGACAAAACCCACCGATGATAAAACCGGCACCCATAATCAAACCGCCAATAATGGCTGAGTTCAAAAAGGTAGGATTCACATAAATAACATCCAGGTTAAGCAGTCCGTAATGCCCCATGAGCAGAACTCCTGCCATAGCCGTAATTCCTGCAGTGAAAAAGACACGCAACACGGTAAAATCATTGCCGTAAAATAACCCAACCAGTTTTTTGGTTGAAGAAAACCCAGCCTGCTCAAGGGCAAATCCAAATCCAATGCCCAGGAAAAATGCTATTACCAGGCTCAATTCTTCACTTATGATATAAGGTACTAATGGTCCCATAATATTCTATTTTAACCAAAGTTTTCTAAAAAAATAGGCCAGCATATAGGCACCGCCAAAGATAGCCAGCATTGTAATAATTCCTCCGAGTGAAAGCACGGCCATTCCACTGAGTGCTGATCCACTGGTGCATCCTCTTCCAAGCTGAGATCCAAAACCAAACAGTGCGCCACCAGCAATGGCAGCAATTATCCGGGTAGTATTGGTCACCCGTGGTCCTTTTTCCAGCTTCAGACCAACCCGGTTACCAATCACTCCCGAAAAAAACGCCCCAACCAGAACGCCCACCATCTCAAAAACCAAAAAGTTTTTCCAGGGACCTTCAGGGTTCTTTTCATTATAACTTTGATAAAAGGCCGAATTTTGCGTGTGCTCGGGTGCAACCGTTTCAACAGTGGCAACAACCACACTTTTTACTCCCCCGCTGGCCCCCAGCCCCCGACCGGTGATGTAAATGGTAGCCAGCAATACAATTCCGAGTAAAAACCCTGCCAGATAAGGGTTCATATAAGGTCTTGGCTTGTTCATTCCTTTGTTTTCCATAATCGCTGTTTTCTTAAAAGATATGAAATCCTTGATTATTGTTGAATCTCCTGTTGGGTTTTTTCGCTTTCTTCTTCCTCCTCATCTTCTTCCAAATCTTCGTATCCTGTAATCATGGCACGAATATTTGAAGTAGGAGTATGTCCGGTAGTGGTCATATACACATGAATGACCAGAAACACCATCAGCAGAATGGCCCCAAGGGTATGCCAGAAGGCGATGCTTCCCAGCGAAATCTCACTCACCACAACCACTTCGTTCTGGTCGATGGTTTTATGAAACATGTAAATGATGCCCGATATGACCGTCAAGGGGACCAGAATAAGTTTAAATCCTAAATAGACCAGACGCTGAAGAGGATTCAGTTTGGTAACCTCTGTCTTTTTGGTGGGGTGCTTTTCACCACTGAACATCCCAATGCTGTAAAAGCGAATTTGTGCCATCAGCTTTTTGGTTGTTGGGATATACTGCCTCCACTCTCCGGTCACCACATGCCAGAAAATAGCAAAAATAATAAGCGCAATCAACATCCAGGAAGCTACCCGATGAAAACGGGCAGCATGTTCAAAACCAAGGATATGGAAAGTCCCGTAAACCTCAAATCCGGTCAGGGCAAGGAAAATAATCAGCGTGGCCTGCGTCCAGTGCCAAAAACGTTCAAACCCTTTATATACATATGCACGTTTCATGATCTTCTATTTTTCTTGTTGGCTATTGTTTTCATAATCGATTACACTCATCTCATATTGTTTTTTCCGGATAGAAACGATTACACGTATTCCTGCATGGACAAATACTCCGCCCAGTGCTCCAAAAAACAAGATTGCCCCAAAGAAATCCAGGAATTTATTATGGTCACGGCCAGGCAGGTAAAAACCTGCGAGGTTGGCCAACCTTCCGTCTTCCGAACGGGTATGGCATTCAGCACATCCAACGGCCTGTTCCTTGGGAGCCACCATATGGTTCACCGGCCAGTACATTTCCGTTTCCACAAATTCGTATTCTCCACTGTAGGGAAGACCCACCCGCTGCATCCCTGCTGCTACTGCTGCATCCCAGTCAAAATCTTTCCAGAAAGCACTGTCTCCTGTGGTTTTGGAAAAAAGTTTGGGTTGAATAAGGGTTTTGTATTTGGTGTCGTAAATCTGGTCCCCCCGGTGTATTTTAACCGGAATAATCTTGGATTCAGGATCATCATGCGACCCGAAAAGGGGATTCATCTGTACCGGAAAAGACTGAACCGTATCGCCCAGCATGTAGTGGTCTGCCGTGCCGTTAAACCACACATAATCGGGTTTCACATCGGTGGCCCATACAAAAGTGCCCTTAATAGACTGGTATTCGATGGTGCTGTCGCTGCTCCATTCCTTGTAAGGCTCTCCGTCCCGGAGATTACCTGCATCAGACCATTTCCACGACATTTTGGTGGGGTTCTCTTTGGCATAAACAGGGATGTGGCAGGCCTGACAGGAAACCTTGGCATTATGCCGGTTAAGCAGGTCGTCGAAATGCGGTGAATTGGTATGGCATTGTTCACAGGTAGCCCGCCTGGTGTCGGTGGATGAAACCGAGTACAGCCGCCCTTTAATTTGATGATTCTCGGCCGTATGGCAAGCCACACACGACATGTTCATCCCGTTGGAGGCCATATGCACATCCACTTCCCGGTCACACGAAAGTTGAGCAATCTCAAGGTCGCCGTGCTTCACGTTATTCCCTCCTCCGCTGAAAAAATGACAGCTTCCGCAATTGATCTTATTGGGCGGCCCTACACCCTGAGCCACTTCGGTAAGGTTTACCGTACGGTCGGGATAACCGGCCATGGCTGAGCCCTTCTGGTATTCCTCGCTGTTGTCGTGACAAACCATGCAATCCACATTCCGGGCATTTTCAAAATCAAACTGGTCATTGGTCATTCCAAAACCAATGTGGCACTTTGCACAGGCAAGCTCATTGGACTGGGCTCCCAGACAGAAATTGTTCAGCACATTTTTCTTCCCTGCAGCAGCAATCCCGCGGCCTTCAACATAAGAAACACGCTCCCAGTTCCAATGTGCCGACTGCATGACCTCAGTATGCCGCTCCGTATGGCACCCGATACAGGCTTCGGTAACATCCTGGGGAGTGGCAAATTCACGCTGAAGCTCAGGCAGCTTCCGGTGATCAATCGAGGATACGGGCTTGATGGCATACTCCTGCTTGATCTCCTCCAGTTTCAGGTTATAATATTCATTCTCGGTATTGAAAATATTCACAAAAATCAATACGCCGATAAAAATCAAAATAACCGCAGCAATCGTCTTTTTCATGTGTTTATAATTGTCTTTTTTTAATGGTAACACATGGAACTCGCCATATAAACATTTTCCTGTGTGTTTCGCCAGCCGG